>CAZEVL010000049.1:0-11038 GCA_964515795.1 uncultured Clostridia bacterium
TTTTTGTCGAAAAATTTTTTGCGGCTGTATTGACAAATTTCGAATTTTGTCGTATAATAGCGAGACAAAAAGGACAAGGGGAAAGAAGTATGCCGAAAATTCAAATACAAGGTACGCAATTTACTTTTTCTGTTTTATCGACGTCTGCGGACGAATATTTCGCAACGACGGAAATTAAAATCGAAAACGAATATATACAATATTCGGAACGGAGCGAGCGTTTTACGTACGAGGAGCTTAACGATTGGGTCTTTGCGCTCTATCGTTTGCTGGCAGGCGCGTATGCACGCGAATATGCCGTCCCCTTCGAGAAAAAAGGTTTTGCCGTGGATTTGTACGCATATACGAATAACGGTGAGGAAGCCTCTCGGGAGGAACGCCGCGCAAACGATTGCGCGATGGCGATTCGCCTATTGTTGCGGTCGGAAAAGAACGATAAGTATTTGGGCGGCGTGTATTCGTTTTTGCTGCACAGGGCAGAAATAGAAACGTTTGCCGACGCACTCCGTACGGAACTGGACGAGGCACTGACAAGAGAAACTTCGCACGGGGAATTCTTGTTTGTCGGGGTGAGCCCGTCCGGGTATCGAGGTTGTAATTACTGGTATTTGGATAAAAGCGGTACGGTGAAGCCCGGCGATTACGTTTGGGCGCGTATGGGACGGCATAACACGTTACAGATTTTGTACGTAGACAGTGTACGTTGGTGTTCTGTCGAAAATGCGCCGTACGATCCCGACGAGGTACGAAAGATTGTGAGAATTGCGACGGAGGAAGAGCTTCTTTCGCAAACGAAATAATAAAGAATCCGTTTCAAGACGGATTTTTTTATTGCGGAATGCGTCAAATCGACGTAAACCCGTCGAAAGCGCTTGAAAAGAAACGAGATTTATGGTATACTAACAAAGATTGAACAAAGGAAGTACGGAAAGATATGAAAAAAAGTTGGTTGGCAATATTGTTGTGCGTTGCGGCGACGTTTTCCGCTTGCGGCGGTTCGGCGGACGTTTCGAACGTCGAAAGTAGCTCGGCGGACGGTTCTATCGTCGAAAACAACGGAAGCGATTCGGGAAATAGTGCGTTCGGGAATTGCGAGCAGCATACGGACGACGACGGGAACGGATTTTGCGACGAGTGCGGCGAAAGCGTAACCATCACTTTCGATTTTTTTGCGATTAACGACTTACACGGAAAATTCGACGGTACGGACAGTCAGAACGGCGTGGACGAATTGACGACGTACCTGAAAAACGCCAAAGCGGAAAACGAAAACACAGTTATATTCTCTTCGGGGGATATGTGGCAGGGCAGTTCGGAATCCAACCTGACGAAGGGTGCGCTTATGACCGATTGGATGAACGAAGTAGGCTTTGCGTCCATGACGCTCGGCAATCACGAATACGATTGGGGCGTAAGCGTTATAGAGAGCAATGCGTCGCAGGCGAATTTCCCGTTTTTGGCGTTGAACGTCTACGATAAGCAAACCGATATGCTCGCGGAATATTGTCAATCGTCCGTGTTGGTGGAGCAAAACGGCGTGAAGATCGGGATTATCGGTGCAATCGGAGATTGCTATTCGTCCGTTTCTTCGGATAAGGTACAGGACGTATATTTTAAGACCGGGAGAGAGCTGACGACGCTCGTGAAAGCGGAATCGAGAAAGCTCAAAGAGCAGGGTGCGGATTTTATCGTATATTCTTTGCATGACGGATACGAGAGTTCTAATTCCGACGTATGCGACGTAGCGGAGTTTTCGTATTACGACGTCGCACTGTCCGACGGATACGTCGATTTGGTGTTTGAAGGGCATACGCATCAAAGCTACGTGCTTCGCGACGGTAAGGGTGTGTATCACTTGCAGGGCGGCGGCGATAATAAGGGAATTTCGCATGCGGAGGTTTCTATCAATTACGTCAACGATACTTCCGTCGTGAACGTGGCGGAATACGTTTCGTCCGCCCGTTATGCTTCGTTGCAACCCGATCCGATCGTGGACGAGCTTTTGGAAAAGTACGAAGCGCAGATTGCTTTGGCGAGTAAGCGGCTCGGTTTTAACGAGAAATATCGTAAAAGCCAAGAGCTTTGCGATTTGGTCGCAAAATTGTATTACGAAACGGGTTTGGAAAAGTGGGGCGAGAAATACGACATCGTTTTAGGCGGCGGATTTTTGATGACGCGTAGCCCGTATAACTTGCCAATCGGCAGTGTGATGTACGGAGATTTGCAGATGTTGTTTCCGTTCGATAACGAGATCGTGCTCTGCTCGATTTCCGGTGCGGATTTGAGAGAAAAATTCTTTGAAACGACGAATTCGAGATATCATATCGCCTACGGGGAATACGGGGAAAGCGTTAAAAATGCGATTGACGAGAGCGCGAAGTACTATATCGTCACGGATAAGTATACGTCGCAATATAAATATAATCGTTTGACGGAAATCGAAACGTATGACGCAACGACGTATGCGAGGGATCTGTTGGCGGATTATATCGAAGCGGGCGGTTTTGAAAATTAGGTGATATATGGGGAAATTTGAATTTCTTTCGCAAGAGTTGGAAAACAGAATACGGGCGGAACAAACGGCGGATAAACGTTCGGAATTTTCATTCGACGAAAGCCGTGCCGTCTATCGTACGGCGGAAAATGTGCCGCGCACGGTGCTTTGCGGTTCGTTCGGCAGAGATATAGAAAAGATAATGCATTGTCCGTATTTCAGCCGTTATGCCGATAAAACGCAGGTGTATTCGTTGTTCAAAAACGACGATATGACGAGGCGCAGCCTACACGTTCAGTACGTTTCGCGTATTTCGCGGACGATCGGGAAAGCGTTGCGGTTGAATTTGGAGCTCATCGAGGCGATTGCGTTGGGACACGACATCGGGCATCCTGCGTTTGCGCATACGGGGGAGCGGCTTTTGGATACGCTGTATTTTCGGCATACGGGCAGACATTTTTTGCATAATATACAATCCGTACGCGTGTTGGATAAGATTCACGGCTACAATCTTTCCTTGCAAACCTTGCACGGAATCGCAAGCCATAACGGAGAATTGGAATTGGAGGAATATCGCGCCGTTCCCGTAAAGGACTTTGCGGAATTCGACGAGATTATGGAAAAGTGCGCTCTGGATAAAAAGTACGCGGATAAAATCATGCCTTCCACTTTGGAGGGGGCGGTCGTGCGAATTTCGGACATTATCGCCTATTTGGGAAAGGATCGGCAGGACGCAATGTTGGCAGGCGGCGTAACCGAGGCGGACTTTCAAAAGACGGAACTGGGATCTACCAACGAGGAGCTCGTCAATAATTTGATCGTTAACGTCGTAGAAAACAGTTACGGGAAGCCGTATATTAAGTTGGACGGCGAGCATTTTGTCGCATTAAAGCGCGCTAAGGAAGAAAATTACCAAAAGATTTACAACAGTGCAACGGCGTTGACCGGATTGAATTTGTCCGTCGTTCCGATGATGGAAGAAATTTACGGGCAGCTGTTGGAAGACGTGAAACGGGGCAATCGTACTTCGCCGATTTTCACGCATCATATACGGCAGGTACGGAAAGTTGCGCCGCATAGCGCGGCTGCGTACGAAAAAAGCGAGGCAAATCAGCTTGTCGTGGATTATATAGCAAGTATGACGGACGACTATTTCGTGGAATTGCATGAATATTTGTTCCCGAATTCGCCGCACGGATTAATTTATAAAGGATATTTTGACTAACGGAGAACGATTATGTTTGAACAGATTTTACAGAAGATTAAACAATACGATACAATTATTCTGCACAGACATTCCAGCCCGGACGGCGACGCCTTGGGCAGTCAGATCGGGATGAAGTATCTTTTGCAGGAGAATTTTCCCGACAAAAAGGTGTATGCGGTGGGCGACGGTGCGAAGCGTTATGCCTTTATGGACGGATCGGATATGGACGAAATTTCCGACGAAACGTACGTCGGGGCGTTGGCAATCGTTTTGGATTGCGGTTCGAGTTCGCTGATCAGCGACGAACGTTATAAAACGGCGGCGGCGACGATCCGCTTCGATCATCATATTTACAGCGAAAAAATCGCCGATATCGAGGTGGTGGATACTTCTTACGAAAGTTGTTGCGGTTTGGTGACGGAATTTGCCGTGAAGAGCGGTTTGCGCCTTTCGGCGGCTTCGGCAAAGTCGCTTTATACGGGTATGGTGACCGATTCCGGACGTTTCCGTTACGATTCTACGACATCGAAGACGTTCCGCTTGGCTTCGGAGCTGATGAAACAGGAATTTTCCGTATCAGACGTATATGCGCAGTTGTATGCGGACGATTATGCGGCGGTTAGACTTCGCGCACAATTCGTTTTGAAAATGCAATTTACCGATTATCGAGTGGCGTATATTTATACGACGAAAGAGGAGTTGCCGACGTACGGCGTAGACACGTTTACGATTTCGCGCGGTATGGTCAATACGATGGCGGATATTCGCGGAGTGGATATTTGGGTAAACTTTACGGAAACGGACAACGGCGTATTGGTGGAAATTCGTTCCGGCAAATATACGGTACAACCCGTGGCGGTAAAATACGGCGGCGGCGGGCACGCCAAGGCGTGCGGCGCGACGGTTAAGAATCGAGAAGAAGCCATGGCGTTGTTGGAGGACTTGAACGCATTTTATAAAGAGGAGCAAAATTTATGAACGAGAATATGAAAAAAATACTGGAAAAGATTCGAGAATACGATAAAATTCTTATTTTTCGTCATTTCCGTCCCGACGGCGACGCAGTCGGTTCGACAAAAGGTCTGGCGGCGATATTGAAGCTTACGTATCCGGAAAAGAAAATTTATTTGCAAAACGCGGATTTTTGCGAATATATGCATTTTTTAGGCGAAGAGGACGCGTTGTTGCCTGACGATGAGTATGCGGACGCGCTGGGTATCGTATTGGATACGGCAACGCAGGACCGTATTTCCAACCAAAAGTACAAACTTTGTAAAGAGTTGATAAAAATCGACCACCATATTCCCGTAGAGTCGTACGGGGCGTACGAATGGGTGGAGGAAGAACGTTCGTCTACCTGCGAAATGGTGGCGGCTTTTTACGAAGCGTTTCGCGACGAGTTGAAAATCGACCGAGAGGCGGCTACGTATATTTATACGGGTATGGTGACGGATTCCGGACGATTCCGTTATCGTGACGTGTCGGGGGAAACGTTGCGTCTTGCAGGAATTATTCTCGATCAAGGAGTGGACGCCGATACGCTTTACGCACACTTGTATTTGAAAGAGTTTAACGAATTGAAATTCGAGGCGTACGTGCATAAAAAAATGCGGATTAGCGAAAACGGCGTCGTTTCGTTGTTCGTCGATAAGGCGATGAAAAAGAAATTCCGTTTGACGAACGAGGAAGCGAGTGCGTCCGTGTCGTTCATGGATTCCGTCAAAGGTTCTTTGATTTGGATTGCGTTTATCGACAGCGGCGACGGTTCGATTCGGGTGCGTTTGCGTTCTCGTTTCGTGACCGTGAGCGAGCTTGCGGAGCGTTACCACGGCGGAGGACATGCCTGTGCAAGCGGCGCAACGGTGTATTCCAAGGCGGAAATGAAGGCGTTGCTGAAAGAGGCGGACGCTTTGTTGAAAGAATATAAAGAAAAGAATACGGGTTGGTTATGAGAATTTTAATTACGAATGACGACGGCATAAACGCACGCGGTTTGCGGCTGTTGGCGGAATGGGCAAAAAAATTGGGCGAAGTAACGGTTGTCGCCCCGAAAACGGAGCAGAGCGCAAAGAGTCACGCAATCGAATTGCTCCGTCCGATCGAGATAAAACAAGTGCCGTATATAGACGGCGTAACGGCGTATTCCGTAGACTCTACGCCGGCGGATTGCGTGCGATTCGGCGTCGTGGGGTTAAAAAAAGAATATGATTTGGTTTTGTCCGGTATGAATTGCGGCATCAACGTCGGGGCGGATATGGTGTATTCCGGTACGCTCGGTGCGACGTTCGAGGCGGCTCGGCTCGGGTTGAAAGCAATCGGCTTTTCGACGTTCCCCGATTGTATGGAAACTGCGGCAACGTATTTCGACGAAGTGTACGAGTATTTGACGAAACACGAATTATTGAAGGAAAATCCCATCTATAACGTAAATATTCCTCCGAAATCTAAGGGGATACGAATGACTTACGAAGGGACGCAGTATTATTCCGACGAATTCGTACCGATCGAAGAAGGCTCGGATTTGTTTCGACAGGAAGGAGAGCCTATTCCCGACGTGTGCCCCGAGGATTTAGAACGAGATACGGTGGCGATTGTGGCAGGCTATATCACGGTGACGCCGCTTTTGGCGATTCGTACCAATACAGAGATTTATCGAAAATATCGCCATCATAACGACGCTTTGGAAGAGTAAAGAGGATTGTTATGGGCGAAGAAAGGAAAAAATGGTTTGCCGATATCTTTTCGATAGGTATAATCGTCGTCTTGTGTATCGCGGCTTTCGCGTTGGATTACGTAAACGTATCTTTTTTCGACGATGCGTTTAAGGATCGCATGGCGGGAGATATCCTACAACGTGGGAGCGGCGCGCTTGCCGCCGTGTTGTTAATGAAACGGGCGAATATAAGGTTGTTCGGGAAGCTGCAGGGTTGGCTGTATTTGTTGCCGTGTTTGATCGTTGCCGTAGACAATTTTCGCTTTTGGGCGTATTTTACGGCGGAAACGCAACCGACGTTGTACGGTGGCGTGTGGGATTACGTATTGTTCGCGCTGCAATGTTTGTCGGTCGGATTGTTTGAAGAGTGTATTTTCAGAGGTATAATTTTTGCGGTTTTGGCAGCTTGTTTTCCGAAAGACAAGAAAGGATTCTTAAAAACGTATTTTCTCTCTTCGTTAGTATTCGGGGCGGCGCATTTATTCAATCTTTTCGGCGGTGCGAGTCCCGTTGCGGTCGTTATACAGGTCGGATATACGTTTTTGACGGGCGGCTTGTTCGGGTTCTGTTTGATTAAAACGAAAAATATCTTTTGTTGTGCGTTTGTACACGGGCTGTATAACTTTTGCGGCTTATTGTTTTCGGAACAGGGGTTGGGTACGCCTTTGCCTTTGGATTTCGGTACGTGCCTGACAATGTTTATCGTAAGCGTGCTTGTCGGGGGATTCGTATTGTATAAAGTCGTTACGTATACGGATGCGGAACGTTCGTGCTTATATCGGAAACTCGGTGTTAAGCCGACTGAAAAGAAATAAAACAGAAAGAACGGGTTTGTAACCCGTTCTTTTTTATAAAGTGTCGAAAAAAGTGGTATTATGTCAGATATGATACCTATGTGTGACATAACAATGGGCATGAATCGCGTATAATTACGTCACGCATAATACCTATGTTAGACATAATACAGTGTAATTGAAATAATAGAAGCACCGCCAAATCAAAGGACTTGACGGTGTTTTGTCGTGCATAGTTGTAATTATTTTATATTGTTCCACATACGGTTGGCACGTGTATTAGTTTCTTTGTCGAAATATTTCATAACGACCAAACGATCGATGGTGGAACCGTCCGGGTACTGCGCAAATAGTTGACGTCTGGTTTGCGATTCGGGTGTGATTAAGACGGAGCCTTCTCCGAAGAAATAGCTTAAATCGTATTCCGTTAAGTTTTCGTTTTCGTCGTCGCTGCCGTAGCGCGTTTGTACGTATTCGAAAACTTCTTCGCCGCCGATACAGCTTGTATAACCGACGTAATGCATGTTTCTAACGGCGTTGATAGGTCGGGAGAGGAAGTTTATGAAAGCCGTCGCAAGTTCCGCGTTTGCACCGTCCATAAGTACCCAACCGTCGAACCAAAGGTTTGACGCGGAATCGGGAATGCTGTATTCCAAAAGTAAAGGATCTTCGTCGTCTTTCGTATATTCTTCCGCTTCGTTTAAGATGAATACGGCGTCGCCGCTCCATTGAAAAGATGCGTCCAATCTGCCCATGATGACGTCGAGCTTGCCTTCGTCCGTTTCCAAACCGTACAAATTGCCGCGCATTTCTTCGAGTTTCTTTTTTACGCCGTTCATCGTCTGTTCGGATGTATCGTTCATCAGCGTATTTAATGCGTTTTTGTATGTTTCACGGGAAACCGTTCCGTTTTGATATTGCTCTTTTAAGGACAATAATTCTTCTTCGTAATACATTCCGAGTCCCATAAAATAGGAATCTCGCGTGTTGTCTTTTGCCGTGATTTTTCGCTTGCAGAGGGGGTCGTTTAGCGCATTCCAGCTTCGCATCGTTTCTGCGGGGATTTTTTCGGGGTTGAAGACGAATCCAGTCGTTCCCCACATATATCCTGCCGCATATTCGCTCCAACTGCTTCCGTCGTTGAGTTTACCGTTTTCAAAAACTTCTCGGATATAGGGGGAAATGTATTTTGCGTAGTAGTTCGTTTCGATGCTTGCGTCGAAGAAGGAATCGGGCAGTTTTTGCAAGTAACCTTCCGCGGCGAGCTTCATGATCATATATTCGGACGGACAGAGCAAATCGTAACGGTTGCCCATTTTGATTTTATTGTACATCGTTTCGTTGTCCGGGACGGCAACGTATTCGACGGTGACGCTTTTCCCCGTTTGTTCTTTGTACCACGTTTCAAATTCTTCGTATAAGGCGCGGCTGTCGGGTACGTAGCTGTCTTCGCCGCCTTCGTCGATATATTCGTCCCAGCTTGCTACGCGCAGGACGTTGTTTTGCCGTTTGTTTTCGGAGTTTTCGTTGTTGCAAGCGGCGAGAGAAAGAGCGGAAAACGCTAAGCAGAATGCAAGTACGCAAGAGAGTTGTCGCTTCATTGTTTTTTGCTCCTTGTTTTTTGATAAGACCGCACGTTTGCAACAATTACTACGGCGATGATAAGGAAGAAGATAATCGCCGTGAGCGCCCAATACGCGGCTTTGATTTTCGGACCTACGTTATTGTTTTTATCTAACCCGTAAATGTGCGTGCTGATCGTCATAAACGAATCCGGTTTTGTATACGCCGCGATGACGTAATCGTCCAAAGAAAGCGTAACGGAAAGCAGAAATCCTGCGAGAATTCCGGGTAAAATTTGCGGTATGACGACGGTGAACAGTGCGCGTTTCGGCGTCGCTCCGAGGTCGAGTGCCGCTTCGTAAAGATTGTTGTCCATTTGTTGTAATTTCGGAATGATGGATAATACCACGAACGGCGTACAAAGGAGCATTTGCCCGACGACCAAGGGGATATAGGTAGATTTGTCGATCCCGATAACGGAAACGAACAGGGCGAAAGAAATCGCCGTTACGACGTCTGCGTTAATTACGGGGATTTGATTCATTGCCGACAGAGTCTTTTTCATTTTCTTTTTGGAATAGAAGATTCCGATTGCGCCGATCGTTCCTAAAATCGTGGACAGAGAAGCTACGATAATCGCTAAGCATAACGTCTGCATCACGACGCGAAAAGGTTCGTTGTCGAAATTGAAGAAGTATTTGTAATGCGTCAGACTGAATCCGCTCCATTCTCCGATGATATCGCTCTCGTTAAAGCTGTTTACGGTAAGGAAAACGATGGGACAATAGATGAAGAATAACACTAAGGCTATGAACAGCCATTTCAAAAAACTTTTTATTTTTACCATAACGAAGTACCTCGCGTATCGGAAGGAGTATCCTCGCGGAAGCCGCCCGTGAGCCACGTGACCAAGAACATGAACAGAAGCAACAGCAGTGCGATGAACGACCCGTCGTGCCATAAATCGCCCGTAAAGTAATCGTCGATCAGTTTACCGAGAATTTTGACGTTGCGGAAAGTCAAGTAGTTGGACACGACGTAATTTGTCATCGACGGCAAAAAAACCATGGAAACACCGCTTATAATGCCTGCTTTGGAAAGGGGCAGGGTGACTTTTATAAACGCCTTTGCGTTTGTCGCGCCTAAATCTTTGGCAGCTTCCAGATAGCTTTTGTCTATTTTGATGATCGTCGTGTAAATCGGCAAAATCATAAAAGGGAGAAAGTCGTAAACCATACCGATGATGGTGTTGACGATGTTCCACGCATTGGACTTATTGTAGGTGCCGAGCCAAATGAACATTTCTTTGAGGGCGTTGATACGCAAAACGAAATTCACCCACATAGGTACGATAAACATAAGCAACAGCACGGATTTGTTTTTTAATTTGCATTTTGCGATGATATACGCTACGGGGTAGGCGATGATAAGACAAAGAAGGGTGCTCATCAACGAAATGAACAGGCTGCGCAAAATCGTTTTGAAGTTGTACGATTGAAAGAAAGCTTTAACGCCTTCGCCGTTTTCGTTAAAGAAAATGCGCGCGTATTCCAACGTGAATTTTCCGCTGTCGTCCGTAAAGGCGTAATACAGAATGATAAATAGAGGAATTACGACGAAAATCGCTAAAAACAACCCGTACGGAACGGCTAAAAGCTTTCTGGAAAAACGAGGTTTCGTTTTGGTTTTCATTTTTTAACCTCCGCCGCTTTTAAGGTTAATTTGATTTTCTCTTTGGGAATAATCAGGCTGACGAGGTCGTTTTCGTTCCATAAATCCTCGCATGCAAGCACGTAGTCTTCCTCGTTTTCCGTTCTTACGATATAACGATAGTATTCGCTCTTATAAATTAAGGAAATAATATGCCCTTGCGCACCGCCCTCTTCGAGGTTGTCGCTCATCGTGATGTCGTGCAAACCGACCTCGACGTTGACTTCCGTATCCGTCAGGTCGAGCTTTTCGCCTTTGGCGGTAATCAGATAGCCTTCTTCGTCCAAGTGACTGCCGGGATAGAGCTGCGTAACGTCGCATTCGAATTCTCCGTCGCCGAATTCCACGGTGTTTCGTTTTGTGACGACGCCGTTGAATTTGTTGACGCGGAATTTCTTTTTCATAACGTGAATTCCGTCAGGCTTAATACAGAGTCCGACGTATTGCCCGACGGCGGGTGCGACGGTGCTTTGAATTTCTATTTCGTATCTGCCGCATTGTACGAGAATTTGGTAATGAATTCCTTTGAAGATGACGGAAGTTACTTTGCCTTTCAA
>CAZEVL010000050.1:0-10862 GCA_964515795.1 uncultured Clostridia bacterium
GCTTTTTGCCGAAAGCCGTGCGACCGATACTTTTGTTCTTCCGCTCCTCTATTTAACGAAAACATTTTAACACATCTTTTTCGCGTTGTCAATTAAAAGTATCGTGTGTTTTCATTCTTCCGAAAAATAATTTTAAGAAATTTCAAATTTTTTCGTAAATTCCTTGAAATAATCACAATTTTGTAGTAGAATAGACAGGTAAGCGTGAAAATAGGAGTTTTTACGCTCTTAAAAAGTATAATGGAGTTTTATAAATGGCAACACAGCAAAAGAAAGGGTTTGTCGCCCGTATGCTCGAGGGCAAGGAAAGAAGCGAAGAGTACGCAAGAAGTACCTTGCCCACCAACCGTTGGCAGTTGTTTTTCGATATCTTCAAGGGCAACTTCGGGAAGTTGGTAAAAATCAATCTCTTAATGCTCTTGTTTTTCCTCCCGACGATCGCAGTGCTTATTTACGGGTATGCGGTGAAAGAAGGGGTGGGGATTACTTATCCGTTCGGATCGAATTTGGGGATCGGCTATCCCGCCGTACCCGATCAACAGGGGGTGTCCGAAATGTTGACCCTCTATAACGATATGGTGATCAACGGTCTTTTGATTGTGTCTATGTTTATCGCGTCCGTCGGGCTTGCCGGCGGAATGTACGTTATCCGCAATATGGTTTGGACGGAGGGGATTTTCGTCGCAAACGATTTTTGGCGCGGCGTAAAGCTCAATTACAAAAACGCCTTGCAGACGACGTTGGTTTTCACGATTACCTATTTTTTCTGCACGACTTTGGCAAACGTATCCGACGTTTCTTTGGCGAGCGGCACTTTGAGCAAGGGACAGACCGTTTGGATGAAAATTTCCCTCGGCGTCAATTACTTGTTGTTGACGCTTGTGGCGATGATGTCGCTTTGGATGATCGCGCAGGGCGTGAATTATAAGCTTACGTTCGCGCAAATGTTCAAAAACAGTTTCCTTATGGCGATCGGTACGCTTCCGCAGACGGTGTTCTTCGGCTTCTTGGCGTTGTTGCCGTATCTGCTGTTCTTGATCGGCGGACAACTGTTTTTGATGATCGCGATTATGATTCTCGTCTTCTTCGGGTTCTCTTATTCGCTGTTGGTGTGGATCGATTTCTCGCAATGGGTATTCGACAAATACATCAACCCGAAAATCGAAGGCGCGAAAACGAACAGAGGTATTTACGGCAAGGACGGCACGGCTGCGGTTACGGGCGAAAGCAGCGAGGCGGAACTCGAATATCGTCGTACGCTGGTCGCGCAGGGCAGATCGCGTTTGGCGGCGCAACCGATTAAACCGATCGACGATTCTTTGCAGGTATACGAATTGCCGCAAGCGTTCACTCGAGAGGATTTGCAGAAACTCCGCGAGAGTAAAAACAACATTGCGGAAGATACCGCGCAATATGCGGAGGAACATAAGAACGATTTGCGTTACGTAGAATACAACGAGCAATTCGATCAGTTGGAAAAATCCTTGCTGGAAGCGGATGAAAACAAAAATAAGAAAAAGCGTCGTAAACCCAGAATTCTCGACGAATAACGGAAAGGAGCGTGTTCCCTATGGAAAGAAGCGCAGCGTATGCAAATCTTGCCAAATGGTTCGAATATCTCAACGATGACTGCGACTATGAAAAGTGGTCGCAGTATTTAATTATGCGGTTGAGCGACTATCCCGTGGCGACGGGTTTGGACGTCGGTTGCGGCGGCGGCTGGTTCACGCGTGCGTTTCAAAAACACGGTTATCGAATGACTGGTTTGGACGTGTCGGCGGAAATGTTGGACTTTGCCCAGCAAACGGCTTTGAAAGAAGGGGTGAGAAGCGAGTATATCCTCGGCGATATCACCAAAACGAAGCTCCCCAAGCGTTTCGATTTCGCGACGGCAATCAATGACTGTTTGAATTACGTGCCGAAGGAAAAGTTGAATGCGGCGATAAAGAACGTCGGCGGTGCTTTGAAGAAAGGCGGCTTGTTTTTGTTCGACGTGAGTTCGGAACGGAAAATTCGACAAAAGATCGCCGATACGGTTTGCGCCGACGATCGCGACGACGTCACGTATCTGGCGTTCAATCGTCAGGAAACGGACGGCGTGACGATGGACGTTACGCTGTTCGTAAAGCGTGCGGACGGTGCGTTCGATCGGTTTGACGAAACGCATAGACAGTATATACATACCGAACCGGAGATAACCGACGCGTTGCGGAAAAACGGGTTCGAGTTGCTCCGCGTCGAGGGGCATTTGGGCGAGGAGAAGGAAACGAGCGATCGGCTTAGTTTTCTTGCTCGCAAAACGGGAGGTAGCCGATGAAAAACGTATTGCGTACGTTGATTTTTAACGAACAAGTATCTTTGACCGTGGCGGATACAACGCGGATTGTAGAGGAGGGCAGACGGAGACACGTTTTGTCCGAAACGTCCGCACTCGTTTTCGGCAGGGCGATTTCCGCCATGACGTTTATGAGCGCGTGCCTGAAACAGGAAACGGGGGAAATTTCCCTTTCGTTCAAGAG
Organism: uncultured Clostridia bacterium; assembly: GCA_964515795.1. Taxonomy (GTDB): domain Bacteria; phylum Bacillota; class Clostridia; order Christensenellales; family Borkfalkiaceae; genus Scatosoma. Next base: position 2,520 of record CAZEVL010000050.1, read on the forward strand.
CGACGGGACTTGCGAGGAGATTGCCGTTTCCGGCAATCGAAAGTTATACATGCGAGGTTATATCGGCAATACGCAGGCGGAGTGCGACGAAAAGACTTGTTTCGGTAGAAACGGTTCTCTTACCGTGATTCGCGACGACGGGTATAATCGCCCGTTCGTCGGTTCGTGCGCGCTTCCCGAAAATGCGGATACGGACGCGGCTTTTGAGGAATACTATCGTATTAGCGAGCAGTTGCCGACTCGGATTAAAACGGGGGTAAAATTCGCCGAGGACGGACGTTGCGTGTTTGCGGGCGTCGTTGCCGTACAGCCGTTGCCGTTTGCGGACGAAGCAACGTTGAAAAAAGTCGAGTCGCTCGATTTGGAAAAATTGCTTTGCGCGTTGGAAACGGAAAACGTCGAAACGCTCGTAAAAGCTCGTTTCGATGCGGACAAGGCGGTTTGGGATTTGCGCGACGCGGAATATCGTTGTAATTGTTCTCGGGAATACCTGTCGCAGGTTTTGGTGTCGCTCGGCGAAGAACAAATGCGGCAGATTATTCGGGAAGACGGAAACCTGAAAGTGCATTGTCATTATTGCAATACGGATTATGAATTTACGGAAAAAGACGCCGATGAAATATTCAAAAAGAACGGAGCGGTATGAAAAACGGAAAAGTTAAAAAGATCGATTACAGCTTGAAACGTCTGGGCGACATGGCGGACAAATATTACAACGAGGGAAATTATATTTCCGCGCTTCGCTTTGCGTATAAACAGTTGGAACTCTACGACGGGGACGGGGATATCTACGCACGTCTTTGCGATATCTACGAAGGAATGGGCTTGAACGGCTCCGCTCTGAATTGGTGGTTTCGATTTATGGATATCGCGGAGGAAGAAGACCTGCCCGATATTTACGAGGGGCTTGCGGTAAATTTCCTCAATTTGGGCGACGAAACGCAGTCGGCTTATTATTACAATCGTTTGATCGAGGCGGACGACAGTATACCGCCTTGGACGAAGACGGAGATTGCCGAAACGTTTTCGGTATCGAAACGGGATTCGTTCCGTTTCGTATATCCGCCAAGGCTTGCCGATTATTCCAAGGAAATTTCCGTCGGAACGAAAGCCTTGAAAGCCGGGGATTGCGACCGTGCGATTGCGGAATTGAACAAGGTGGCGAAAGGCTCTAAGGACTACGTTTCCGCACGGGAAACGGAGGCTGTGGCACAACTTTTGGCCGGGAAGACGGAAGAAGCGGAAAGAATCTGTCTTGCGCTTTTGGAGGAATATCCTTCCAACGTTCGCGTGCAGGCGACGCTTGCCGCCGTGTATTTGGAACAGGGCAGGGCAGAGGAAAGTCTTTCGCTTGCGAAAACGCTTTCCGAAAAAACGCCGGAAGACACGGACGATTTATACAAAATTGCGACGGTATGCTGCGAAAACGGTTTGCACGCCGAGGCGTACGAAAAATTCCGTATACTCGATAAAAAATTGCCTTACGACGGCAGAATGTTGTATTTCAAAGCCGTTTCCGCTTACAAATGCGAAAAAATAGAGCAAGCGGAGTGCACGCTCTGCGATTTATGCGACATTTATCCGGATGCGGAAGTGGCAAAATACTATTTACGTGCGATTCGGGAATATAAATCCGGAATCGCGGCGAAACCCGAAATGACGTATTTCTATCATCTGCCGCAGGAGGAACGAGAGAGCCGTTGCCGCGCGCTGATACAAATGACGCAATGCCCGAAAGACGAAGCGCAGTTGTTCGGCATTATCGCCTTACACGACGGGTATTTCCATTGGTGTTTCGACGAAATGGACGGGGCGGATCACGATTTGCAGCATTTGTCGCTGACGGCGGCGGTGCACGTCGGTGCCGATGATTTTTTGCGCAACGTGTTGCTGGACGCGGACGTTTTGGACGTGTTGAAAATCGAAACGCTGCGTATGTTGTACGAGCGGAACGAGGAAAACGAGTTTGGCGTCGTGCTTTGCAATATATATAGGAAAGCGTATATTCGTCGGATTCGGATAGGCAGAAAAAGACGAAAACGCTTTATCGGCGCGTATGCGAGGATTGCTTCCAAATTCGCGTTGCTGGACGAGGAATACGGGGAGAAAATTTGCAGTGCGGCGGAAACGTTGTATCGCGCTTTGGAAAAATACGAAAGCTTGGATCTGGCGGACGATACGGACGATTGCTCTTGTGCGATTTTCGTTTTGTCCGGGTTAAAGGAACTGGGCAAAGATATGCAAAACGTAGCGGACGTATTCGGGGCGAACGCCGCAAAGGTCGGGGTGTTGCTCAGCGTCGTATTGTCGGCGGAACACGGCGTCGAGTTTCCTGAAAAGAAAGAAACGGAGAAAGAGAATGAAGCTGATTGATTTTGACGGATTGTTTGACGAGAAATTAACGCGATACATGGAAGAAAACACGAAAAAGTATACCGAAAAGCAATGGGAGAATTTAATCCCGAAATTGTATAAAAAATTCGGGGATACTTATGTGGCAAAGGTGAAATGCACGCCGAAGGAATATTATGCGAAGATGACCGATGCGGAGCTGTCGGAAACGCTTGCGGCGCATTTGCGTGAGGACGTCCCCGTGCCGGAATTTCTGTGTGCGGAAATAGAAAGCCGAGACGCGACGGAAACGCTGTTGCCGCTGTTGCGAGGCGAAGATACGCAGGCGGCTGTATACGCCGTGAATTTGCTCGGCGACGATCCGCGTGCGTTCGACGAGTATTTTTCAATTCTTTGCGAAAATCGTTTCGACGAGGATTTGCGCAGCGATCTTGCGGATATTTTCCGTGCGCACGCAGACGAGGTGAAAGAAATTGCGTTCGGATTTTTGCAAAACGGCGTTGCCGAGGAATATATGTTGGAAATTTTATCCCGAGTGTGCGAAAAAGAGGACAGAATATTCGACGTGCTGTTGCGTGCGTTTTTGACGGGCGAGAAAACGTCGACGCGCGCGGACTATCTTGCCGCATACGGCGACGAGAGGGCTTTGCCGTACCTGACGGCGCGTATCGAGGACGAAACGATAGGCTTTGTGGAATTTCAGGAACTGAAATACGCGATTGAGGCGTTGGGCGGCGAGTATACCGAGGAACGGGATTTTTCCGACGATAAGGACTATCTTGCGGTGGAGGCGGCGTCTTCCAAGACGGCAAGCCCCGACGACGAGTTGAAAAATTAAACGGGCATAATCGCCTTTTTCTCCGCATAAGATAAAGCAGTATGCGGAGATTTTTTTTGCGACGACGCAATGCGACGAGGGCGGTATGCTTCAATTCGTTTCGTTGCGGCATAGCACGGGCGATACTATATTCTCCGCAAAAAATCGCGATGGGAGGTCGTGAATGGAGAATTACAGTGTGTACGAAGATATTGCCGATCGTACCGGCGGAGATATTTACATAGGGGTTGTGGGACCCGTACGGACGGGGAAGTCGACTTTTATCAAGCGTTTTATGGAAACGCTCGTGATTCCGTCTGCCTCGGAAAGCGAACGGGCGGTCATGGTGGACGAATTGCCGCAATCGGCGGCGGGAAAAACGGTCATGACTACCGAGCCGAAATTCGTTCCGGCGAAAGCGGCGAAAATTACCGTTGCAAAAGGCGCGGAGGCGTCCGTGCGGTTGGTCGATTGCGTCGGCTTTGCCGTAGACGGAGCGAGCGGTTTCGAGGAAGAGGGCGAGCCTCGGTTGGTGAAAACTCCGTGGAGCGAAACGCCTATGCCTTTCGAGCAGGCTGCGGCGTTGGGAACGGAAAAAGTCATTCGGGAACATTCTACGATCGGCGTTTTGGTGACGACGGACGGCAGTATCACGGATATTTCGCGTCCGCAATACGTGGCTGCGGAGGAACGTGCCGTGTCGGAGCTGAAATCCATCGATAAACCGTTCGTCGTCGTGCTCAACTGCAAGGAACCGCAAAACCGTACGGAATTACGGGCGGCTTTGGAGGAAAAATACGGCGTGCCCGTTGTTGCGATCAATGCGGAAACGATGACGGAATCGGATATTTTATACGTTTTGCAAAAAGCGTTGTTCGAGTTCCCCGTATTGTCGATCGATGTGAAAATTCCTCGTTGGTTACAGTCCTTCCCCGAAGAGCACGAAGCGGTTCGCACGCTCGTTTCGGCGTTTAAGACAACCGCCGAGGGGATAAAAAAGATGCGCGATTGTTTCGTGTTCGAGCGGCTTTTCGAGGAGGACGCGGAGTATATCTCCCCCGAAGAGATTCAGATGGATTTAGGACGTGGTAAGGTGGAAATTTCCGTCGGGGTGAAAGCTTCGTTGTTTTATCGCGTCCTTGCGGAAGAGAGCGGCGAGACGATCGACGGGGAACTTGCATTGATGCGTTTCGTTCGTTCCGCATCGGAGATCAAACGCGAACACGACAAGGTAAAGGACGCCTTTGCGGAAGCGGAGAAAAATGGTTACGGTATCGTGTATCCGAGAGAAACGGAATATACGCTCGATAAGCCGCAACTCGTTCGGAAGGGCTCCGGGTACGGTGTACAGTTCAAGGCGAACGCAGTCAGTTACCACGTCGTAAAGGTGGACGTTTCGGGGTCGGTAAACCCGATTATCGGCACGAAGCAGCAAAGCGAGGAGTTTATCGACGAAACGATGAAGTGTTACGACGAGGGGGAAGACAAGGTGTGGGAAACGAATATTTTCGGGAAAACCTTGCGCTCGCTCGTGGGGGACGAATTGTCCGGAAAATCCAACGCGATGCCTGTGGAAGTGCGAAGAAAAATGCGGCGCGCGGTTACGCGTATCGTCAACGAGGGGAAGGGGAACGTCCTCTGTTTGCTGTTTTAACGAATAAAAGAAAAAACGAACGGGCATACTTTATAGGAATTCCGAAACGGAGGAGATCTGTATGCGTAAAGGTTTGAAAAAGAGTGGAAAAGTTCCTAAGATTACGGAAGAACAATACGCGGCGTATATCGCGTCCTTAAAAACGGGAGAAACGTTATCCGTCGGCGATACGTCCGCAAATGCGGCGTCGGAAAAGAAAAAAGAATAACGCAAGGGGAAATCGTTCGGTTTTTTGAACCGAGCGATTTTTTATGCTTGACAACGTCGTGTCGATTGTAGTACAATAGGCACGAAAAAACAAAAGAGGAGTTTACGCCGTGAAACGAGAAGGAAATAACTCTTTATTCGGGGAATTGTTGCAAGACGGAAAGGACGCGAAGCTTGCGGGTTTGGGCTTTTCGCTTGCACTGATTTTGCCGTCGTTGCTTGCGGTGGTTGCGGTCGTAACGTTAAGCCTCTGCGGCGTAACGTCGGAAAGCGACGTATATTTATACGTGAATTACTCGTTGACGCCCTTGGCGTTTTTCTTGATTTTGCTTTGGATGACGAAGCTGACGAAAAAAGAGCGTCCCGTTCGGAGCTTGTTTCGAGAAAATCGTTGCTCGTGGAAGTATTACGTGTCTGCGTTGGCATTGCAGGCTGGGTTGTTTCCGCTGGGCTTGCTCAACGGCGCGTTTTTGGAATTTTTGGAAAGATTCGGTTATCGGGATACGCCGATCGTTTTGCCGAGTATGAACGGTTTCGGCTTTTTCGGCGTGTTGTTCGTCGTGGCGGTTTTGCCTGCGGTTTTCGAGGAATTGATTTTTCGAGGTTTGTTGTTGCGAGGGTTGAAAAGTTTCGGGACTGTCGGGGCAACTTTGCTTTGCGGCGCGTTGTTTGCGTTCTATCATCAAAACCCTGCCCAAACGATTTATCAATTTTGTTGCGGTGCGGCGTTTGCGTTGACGGCGATTCGGGCACGAAGCGTGTTCCCCACGATCGTTGCGCATTTCGTGAATAATGCTGCGGTGCTGCTTATGACGAAATGCGGCGTGGAAAACGTTCCCGTTTGGGGAATCGTAGTTTGCTCGGTATGTTTGCTTTGCTCGCTCGTTTGGTTGTTTACGGGGAAGAACGGCGAGAAAAAATCCGTGGGCGGAAAGGACGGGAAAAACTTTTTTCTTTTTGCCTCGGTAGGCATCGTGCTGTGCGCGGTGAATTGGCTGTATGCGCTTTTTACGGGGTTCGGCGGTTGATATGCAAAAGATTTATTTCGTAGTGGTCGGGAAAATCAAAGAAAGTTTTTATCGAGAAGCGGTGGCGGAATACGTAAAACGCCTTTCTCGTTTCGCAAAAGTGGAGATTAAGGAATTGCCCGAGGGGACGTGCCCCGAGGCGGAGGCGGACGATATTCTGCGTGCCTGTAAGGGGTACGTGATCGCGCTTGCCGTGGAAGGCGAGAAGCTTTCCAGCGAAAAACTCGCTTCTCGGCTTCGAAAAATTACGGACGAAGGGAAGGACTTGACGTTTGTCATCGGTTCTTCCTGCGGTTTGTCGGACAGGGTGAAGTCGGCGGCGGATTATCGTCTGTCCTTTTCGGATATGACGTTCCCTCACCAGCTTATGCGCGTGATTTTGGCGGAACAGGTTTATCGCGCTTTTATGATCAACGCAGGTTCGACCTATCATAAATGACGCGTTTCTTCGCGTATATTGTTGTATGAACGTTTACGAACTTACCGAGCGTTTTTACAACGGAGCTTCTACGGAAAAACGGATTATCGGCAGAAGCGAATTCGGCAGAAAATTATATGCGGTGAAGGTCGGTGAAGGCTCGCCCGTGGGGCTTGCGCAGTATGCGATACACGGAAGAGAATTTATTACGACGCGACTCGCTTTGGCACAGTACGAAATCGGGGTACAAAAGGGGAGTTGTTGGTTTGTTCCGCTTGTCAATCCCGACGGCGCGTTGCTTTCCGAGGTCGGGCTGCAAACCGCGCCGAAACGACGAAGAAAAACGCTCGTGCGGCAAAACGGAGGCGAGGATTTTTCGCTTTGGAAAGCGAACGGAAACGGCGTGGATTTGAACGTGAATTTCGACGCCGATTGGGGCAACGGTGCGAAAAACGTCCGTACGCCCGGGGCGGAAAATTACGTCGGGAAACGCCCGTTTTCGGAACGTGAAACTCGTGCGTTGAAACGATTCACGTTGTCGATTCGTCCCGATTATACGCTCAGTTATCATACGAAAGGCGAGGAGATTTACTGGTATTTTTATCAATCCGGTGCGACGCTTGCGCGCGATTGCGCTTTGGCGGAAGCGTTGTCGGAGAGTACGGGATATCCGCTCGCCTACGCAAAAGGAAGCGCGGGCGGATACAAGGATTGGTGCATAGAGAAAACGGGCGTTCCGTCGTTTACGATAGAGGTCGGTTCGGACGTTTTTGCACACCCTTTGCGAGAAGAGTCGATAAAGGATATTTTACGGCATAACGCATATGCCGTATACGATTTGTCGGAGAGGATAGAATGAAAAAAATCACGAGAGAAGAAAAATTTATGCGTGCGGCTTTGCGTTGCGCAAAGAAAGGTTTGTCGGAGGGCGAAGTGCCGATCGGCGCGGTGGTCGTTTACGAGGATAAAGTCGTGGCGCGCGGATACAATCGCAGGGCAAAACTGCAACTTGCGTCGGCGCACGCGGAAATGATGGCGATCGACAAAGCCTGTAAAAAATTCGGTTCTTGGCGGTTGCCGGAAAATTGCGAATTGTACGTCACGTTGGAACCTTGTCCCATGTGTATGGGGGCGAGCTTGAACGCGCGCGTTTCCAAAATTTATTTCGGTGCATACGAACAGAAGGGCAGGTCGTTGACGAAGGAGCTTGCGGATGCGAATTTGCTCAATCATAAAACGGAAGTGACGGGCGGCGTTTTGGAAGCGGAATGTTCGGCGGTTTTGACGGATTTTTTCGTGACGATGCGTCGGAAACAAAAGGAAGAAAAGGCTCGAAAAAAAGCGGCGGAAGAGGCTGAATGATTTCGAAGCGAAAAGAAAAAACAAAAAAGTCGTGTATTTACTTGACTTTGTTTTTGAAAAAAGGTTATAATAAAATAAAAATTCGAAACGAGTATTTACGATTGAAAAAAATCCGTTTTGCGGAAAAGCATACGGGAAAAGATAAAATTTTAAGGATGGTTACACATGATAACTCACGGTAATGAAATCAAGTTGTTTTCCGGTAACTCCAATCGCGCGTTGGCAGAGGCAATCGCTAAAAAGCTTAATACCGAGCTCGGCGAAATCGAAGTCAATACGTTCTCCGACGGCGAAATCAACGTCCACATTGCGGAAACGGTTCGCGGCAGGGACGTATTTATTATTCAGTCTACCTGTTCGCCCGTGAACGATAATCTTATGGAATTGTTGATTATGATCGACGCCGCGAAGCGTGCTTCCGCCGGTCGTATCACGGCGGTAATTCCTTATTTCGGTTATGCGCGTCAGGACAGAAAAGCGCGTTCGCGCGATCCCATCACGGCAA
>CAZEVL010000051.1:0-9996 GCA_964515795.1 uncultured Clostridia bacterium
CCCCGACGAAAACACTATTGCTCTTAAAAATCTATCTCGCTTTCGTTACGCTATGCTCGTCACGCCTTCACCGATTTCCACGCTAGTCAAACTGGTACACCAGTCAAACGCCCAGCCACCGATGCTCGTCACGCTGTCACCGATTGTCACACTCGTTAAACCGGTACAATAATAGAACGAAAAATTACCGATACTCGTCACACTGTCACCGATTTCCACGCTAGTCAAACCTCTACAGCCGGCAAACGCACAATCCCCGATATTCGTCACACCGTCGGGAATGACAACTCTTGTTTTTCCCGGAGCCGCTAACAGCAACGTTTTCCCGTCTTTGCTGTATACGTTTCCGTCTATCGATTTGTACTTACTGTTATTTTCGGACACTTCTATACTCGTCAAATTTCTACAACCGACGAACAAAAAAGGTCCAACCGAATATCCATGCTCATCAAACTCGCAATCGGCAGTAATACTCGTCATACTGTCGGGAATGGCAATCATTTCCATACTGCTACCCGCCAACGCCCCGGCACTGGTTGTTTCCGTTCCTTCGGCAATTTCTCCGCCAAAATAGCGCACTAAATTCTTCCCGTCTTTGGAATAAAGATTACCGCCAATCCCCGAAAAATTTTCATTCTCTTCTTCAACCACCAACGTTTGCAAATTTTTAATAATAATTGCATCCGCTTCCGAAAGCCCTTTACCTATATACAATTCTTTCAAATTTCCCAAATATATCGCTGCGATTGCAGAAACCGAATCCGGGATAACAAGCTTTTCAATCGCAACCGACGTTATGACAATCCCCTCTTCTTCCATTTCGTTCAAATATTCTTCGATTTCGTCTTCAGACATATTTTCAAAGTCTCTGAGCACCTCTACGTAATAATCGTCAAACAAAGCAATCGTCTTTACGGGCAAGCCGTTATGTTCCGAAGGAATCACCACGCAGGTATCCGTGCAAGTCCCCATGCCCGTCATCACGTAATAATCTTCCTCTCCGTCATCCAGCTCGCCGACCTCCGACATAAGTCGGTACGCCAACCCTTCGCTCGGTATTTTTTCATCTGCCCGACTTCCGCTCTCTTCCGCGACGCTACTCGACGAACCGACGCCGATTACGCCGCATGCCGTGGCAACGCACGCCATCGACAACGCCGCCATCGCAACCAATAAAATTCGTTTCATCTTTTTCATAAGCCACCTCCGTTTTTTTCGCTCGTTTGCGAGAGGATACAAGAATCCACTTAAAATTGTACTCACTATCCAAACGTTTTGTCAAGTGTTTTAATATTGTTTTAACGTTTTTTACAATTTTTTGTATTATATTTACAAAGAGCAAAAATCACGGCTTTTTGCCGTGATTCTTCTCTTTTTCGTTTACTTTTTTCTCGACATGCGCGCCGTACGTAAAACGTCGGCTTTGATAACTACTTTTTTCTGCTTTGCGTGCGTCGAAATCGCTTCTTCCAAAATGTCCGACAAAAAGCGTTTTGCGTCTGTCAAACGCTCGCAAAATAAATAATACGCAAGCGACCCGGGCACAGTATTCACCTCGCAAAGGTACGCCTTCTCCTCGGAAACCAGAAAATCCATACGCACCGCGCCCTGCATGTTCATGCGCTTGTAAATCGTCCTCGTGTAAGAGCGAATCTCCGCACGGATTTCATCGTTCAACGCAACCCTGTCGCCCGTCTTTTCGGCACGCAGCGGCGTATCCGACCGTCGTTTCACGTATTTTTCCTCAAAAGAATAAATCCCTTCGCCGAACGCCGTTTCCGCCTCCGACACGCATATTTCGCCGCCGAGCATACACGCGGCGCAATTCACGTCCGTCTTATTCGGCAAATATTTTTCGATAATCAACCGATTGTCGAGCGTAAACGCTTTCTCTATCCCCTCTTTCGCTTCCCGCTCGTCACGCGCCAACGTTATGCCGATAGACGAGCCTAAGTGCGATGGTTTTATGACAACGGGATACTTCAACCGCGATTCGACGCTCCGCAACAAAAACGCACCGCGTTTTCTATAATCCGATTCGTTCACCCGAATATAATCGAGCGTAGGCACGTTGAGCGCACGCGCCACGAGCTTCGTCGTCGCTTTATCCATAAATACTCCGGAAGCCGTCAGGTCGGGCGAGGCGAACGGAATATCGTTCCACGCAGTCAACGCGGACACGCCGCCGCCCTCGCCCAAGCCGCCGTGACAACAGTTGAGTGCGACGTCCGGTTTACAGAGCCGTTTGACTTTTCGCCGCGGCGCGTTCCACGCGTAAAGCTCTCCGCCGTCGAAAAACACCCGTCGAAACATCGTGACGTCGAGTTTTTTGAACGTTTCCAAGTCCGTCATTTTCGGCGACGTATACATACCGCCGTCCGTATGAATATACACAGGAACGGGAACGTAATTTTCCCGATCTAACAAGTGAAGCACAAAAATTCCCGTTAAGACGGAAATCTCGTTTTCGCAAGAATTTCCGCCGAAAAATACCGCCACCGTCCGCATATAAAAAAATACCTCCGCTGAATTTCTTCGCTTTGGTATTTCTTTCGTTCGTTCCGTTTCAATATTCAATACACGTCCGGCAAATCGTTCAAGAACAGCACGCAATCGCCCGTTTTCACGGCTTTGCCGAGTATCTCTTGCGCCGCGGTAAGCGTAGGTACGACAGAAAGCAACTCCGTATCGCCACCTGCCGATTCGTACCCCGCCTTTACGGCATTGACCAAGGTTTCGCCGACCAACAAAACGCGCGTCGCGCCGCACCGAGCAATCTGTTCGCCCAAGCGTTTATTCACGGCTTCTTCCAAAACGCCGCACTCGATAATCCCCGGCGTAACCACCCATTTGCCGCCGTCAAACCGAGAAAGCGCAACCAATGCCTCTTCTGCGCCGAGCGGATTCGCATTGTATCCGTCGTCCAAAACGTAAACGCCCTCGTTTTGTAAAAGTTGCAAACGGTGCGGCGTAGGTTTCACCTTAGATAAACCGCGTTCGATCTCCTCCGCCGTCAAGCCCATTTTATACGCGAGCAACGCCGCCACACGCATATTTTCCAAACCCGATTTTCCGAGCAATTTCGTCTGCACGCGGATCTCCTTTCCGTCCAACGCCAATACGCACGCCGTTTCCGTGGCTGCATATTGTACGTTTTTCACCTGTACTTCATCCGCGAACGACACGTTTTCTATCGTGCGCCCTTGCAACCAAGTTTTCAATGCCGTACCGCAAACCACGGTGTTTTTCGTATAATCGAGTATACGGCTTTTTTCCGCAAAAACGTTTTCCACCGAGCCGAACGTTTCTATATGCTGTTCGCATACGCCCGTGAACACGGCATAATCAGGGTTCACCAGCGCACAAAGTTCCGCTACGTCGCCCTCCTTACGTGCGCCCATTTCCGCAAGAAACACCTCCTTGCCCTGCCATGCGTCGGAAAATACCGTCTTGGCGATTCCGATCGGCGTATTATACGAATGCGGCGTTTCCACCACGGAAAATTTCTCGGAAAGCACAGTCTTCAATATGTTTTTCACGGAGGTTTTCCCGTAACTACCGACGATGGCGACTTTGACCGTATCGCTCTCGTCCAATACCTGCCCAGCTCGTTTAACAAACTTTTTATTATGCGCCTTTTCGAATACGCCCGTGACGGCGTTCGCCGCACACAACAAAATCGGCAACAAAATCGGCATCACGGCATACGGAACAAACGCAACGAGCGCATAGAACGCCGACCCGTTCAGTTCCGACAAAAACCAAAGCAACGCAATCAAAACGTAGCCGACGCAAGCGGTAACAAAGAAATACGCCGCAAACAAGCGTTTCCAACGCCCCGTGCGCTCCGACGGAATCTTAAACGCACGCTTGTCGTCCAACACGCCGAACAACAAGCTCAAACCCAAAAACGGCAGTGCGGAAACGAGCAAAGCCTCGCATCTTCCCAAAAACGAAAAACACAGTGCTGTAACGGATGCGGAAAGCAACAGACAGAGCGTCCACAACGTCAATCTGTTAAAATATAAATTGTCTTTGCGTTTTAACCAACGCAAAAAAGTTCGGTTGTCGTAACGGCTCTGCTGCATCGCCCCTACAAGCTTCGTCGTAGCCATACAGAAAAGTCCCGTCGTCGTCAAACAAGCGACGACGCGTAAAATCACGTCACTCATAAAAAAATTCCTCAGCAATCATATTGAATAGTAACGGATACTCCGCAAATGCGAAATGTCCGCCCCGCATACTTGTCAAACGCCCGTTTTCAAAACAGCGCAGATACGCCGAAGCCTCGCTATACGGCGTAGTCTTATCCGATTCCCCCTCCACGATCAGCACTTCGTTTTTTACGCGACTTGCGCAATCCCGCAAATCTTCATTGACAATTTTTTTATAACTCTCTTTCATAATCGGCGAAAGCGTCCGATACTCCGCACTCCCGAAGCGGCGTTCCGCAAAACGCGGCGCGATTTTCCGCACGAGTCGATAAGTTCGCACTTTCATGCGATACGACGTTCCTCTTTTCCGGATTATCCCGGCAGGACCCGTCAGGAGCAACTTATCGAAAAGCTCGCCGTTTTCCGCCGCAATTTTCACCGCCACGCGACACCCGAACGAATGTGCGACGACATGCGGTTTTTCCACGCCGAGCAACGAAAGCGCTTCTTTCGTCCACGCGGCATAATCGGATACGGAAAACGCGCTCGTCAAAGCTCCGCCGCCGCCAAAGCCCACAAAATCGAACGCCGTCACCCGAAAAAATCGAGCAAAATACTCCGTCTGCGCGCGGAAGGCTTCTTTCGAGGAAAGATACCCGTGCAAAAACACCAAATCTTTTCCCTTTCCCTTTTGTAAATACGACAGGTCGGATAAAACAACCAACGCCGCCTCCTTACAAAGTCTTTTTCATCACGAACGCGTCTTCGCCGTCCGCATAATATCCTTTCCTCAACCCGCACGTTTCATAGCCGTACGCCCGATACAGCGCGATTGCCGCGACGTTCGACACGCGTACTTCCAAAAAACATTGCGTTGCGCCCGAACTTTTCGCCTGCCCGTGCATAGTTTCCATCAAAGCCTTGGCTATACCCTTTCCGCGGAAAGGCGGATCGACGGCAATATTCGCCACGTCCGCATCCTCGCAAACGGCAATCAGCACGGAGTAACCGACGATTTTTTCGTCCTCTTCCGCCAAAAAGCAGTGATAGACGGGCAATTTCAAACAATCCGAAAACATTTGCTCCGTCCAAGGATCGGAAAAACAACGTCGCTCCGTCTCAACCAACGTTGAAATATCCGCTTCTTCCCACTTCCGTATCCGCATATCGATTACTTTCCTAAGTTTAATTCGGCAGAGCTCTTTCTTACGTACAAAGCCGTCAATGCGCCGAACGCATTCTTTTCCGCCAACGCCGCCACGGCGTTTTGCAACCCGATTACGGGATCGACAATCTGCACGCTTGCCTTTTCGGAAAGCGGCAACGCGGAACAGGCACGCAAAGCATACCCCTCCGCCGCCAAAGCCGACACTTCGGCTTCCGTCAGATACGACGGCTCGTAAACGCATTTCCCGTCGCAATAGCCCGCGGCATAATACGCGTCGTGCAAAGCGTCCACCAAACAGAGCACTTTCTGCTTCGGTTCTATCGCATTATATGCAGCCACGTCGAAAGACGTTACCGCCAAAGACGGCTTATTTTCCGCCAAGCAAAAGCCCTTTATCGCAGAAATACCGATACGGATTCCCGTAAACGAACCGGCACCGACGACGCTTGCGAAAAAATCGCATTCCGACGGCGTCAAGTCGGCTTTTTGCAACGTTTCGTCGATAACCTGCATCAACATAGCGGATTGTTTCATCGCACAATTCGGGATAAACGAAGAAAACGTCCGCCCGTTTTTCGACGCGACGACGGTCAGATAATTACCGCCCGTATCCACTGCCAAATAATTTCTCATAAATCCTGCCTCCGCGCTCAATACTCGATTTCCCGTTCCGTTTCGTTGCGTTTCACGATACGCACCCGTTTTACGCGTTCGGGTAACAGCGACGCGATGTTTTGCGCCCATTCGATCAAACAAATACCGCCCATATCGAAATAATCCGCCAAACCGAGCTGTTCCGCCTGCTCCGCCGATTCGATACGGTAACAATCGTAATGAAACAGCCGTCCGTCGTAGTCGTTCATATATGCGTACGTAGGACTCGTCACTTCTTCCGCGATACCCAGCCCACGTGCGACGCCTTTGGAAAATACGGTCTTTCCCGCACCCATATCGCCGTCCAACAGCACAACGTCGCCGCCCTGCAACGTTTTTGCGTACTCCGCGGCGAACGCCTCCGTTTCTTCTCTTGATTTCGAAATATAAATTGCCATGGCTATATTATAATACCTCCCCGCGATTTTTGCAAACGTTTCCCGTATTCCGCACTAAATTTTTCTCTTTTTTAAGAAATTCGACAAACGTTTGTACAGGAGCATCGTCAACAGACCCACCAAGCACGTTTTCAATAAATTAAACAGACATACCGCCACCCAAAACGCCGAAAACGCTTCCGACACCGTCATGCCGAAAATATCCCCGCCGAACAAATACGCATACGTCGGAAACACGATAAAACGATTGGCAAGCAACGCCACGCCCGTCGCCAACAAACAAGCCGCCCCCAAAGAAAGCAACACGGTTTTCAACGTCTTTCGGTATTGATACAAAATCGACGGCAACAACAAATAACTGCTTGTGATTAAAAAATTCGCAAGTTCCCCGGCACACATCGACGACGAGCCTATACACCGCAACGCCTCTTTCAAAAAACAAACCGCAACGCCCTCCGCGGGACCTAACAGAAAAGCCACCAAGACGATAAACACGTTTCCGAAATCGAGTTTCAAAAAACTCGCGCCGAACAGCGGCAAAGGAATCTCCAACCAACTGACGACGTAGCCGACGGCAACGAACACGCCCATAAGCGCCAACCGTTTCGCCGAAAAGCGTCTTTTCATCGGTACACGCACACCTGCCCCGACTGTTTTTTCATTTTTCGCTTGCATAACACACCTCGTAAAAGAAAACCCCGACGCATGGTCGGGGCAAAATATTTATTGAAAACAAAGCGCGATCCGCTCTTTTCCGCCTTTCTCGTCCGGACTGTAACCGTCGGTATCGGAATTTCACCGATTCGGGGGAACAAAGTTCCCTTCGCAGACTATACTGCCGGTGAGGAATTACACCTCGCCCCAAAGTATATTTTTCTTCTATTATAGGCACGAGAGCCGCTTTTGTCAAGCGTCCGCAGACGTTTTTTCGTTCTCTTCCCTGTTTTCCGCAGGAAAAACGACGTAAAACACGCTGCCTTCGCCCACTTTGCTTTCCACGCCGTAACGGAACCCGTGCTTATCCAAAACCGATTTGACGATAGACAATCCCAAGCCCGTGCCTTTTACGGGACGTTTATGCGCCTCCGAAGAACGATAGTACCGCTCCCAAACCGTCGCGATTTCCTCCGGCTTGATTCCCTTTCCCGTATCGCGGACAAAAAAGGAAAACGTCGAATCGGAAGTTTTCTTCAAAGACACGTACACGGTCTTATCCTCGCCCGTGTAATTGACCGCATTGCCGATCAAATTATACAACACCTGACCGATTTTCAACTCGTCCGCGCTCGTAAATAAATCATCCTCGATATCCGTCACGAAGGTATACCCCTTCGTTTCCTGCAAATACGCGAATTTATCCAACACCTCGCGCGTATACAAAGACATGTCCACGGGCTTTTTCTCCAACGCCACCATACCGGAATTGATTTTCGACAAATCCAACACGTCGTTGACGAGCGTCGCCAACCGATCCGCCTCGTCCACGATCACCTGTGCGTGCTTGTTCCGTTTTTCGGGGATATCCCCGGAAATTTCCATAATCATCGACGCATACGCCTTAATCATCGTCAGCGGCGTCTTAAAATCATGCGAAACGTTTGCGATCAATTCCTTTTGCATACGGTCGGTTTTCGACAGCTCGTCACGGGCGAAATTCAGCGAATTGGCAAGTTCCACCATCTCCGTACCGTAATCCGAGCCGTGAAAGTCCACGTTGAAATCCCCTTGCGCCAACCGTTGCGTTTTTTCGATAATTTCCCGAATCGGTTTCGTTATCCAACCAGACACCGCCGAAGCGATCACAAACGAAAAGAGTACGACAAACACCCCGATAAGCAACATTCGCGCGCCGAGCCTCGTCGTTGCCGCAAGCAACAAATCCAAGGACTTTACCATGTACAAATACACGTCGGAATCCCCGTATATCCTAATTTTCGATCCGTACACGTACGCCGAATCCGTTTCGTACGTCACGCAATCCGATTGTTGCGATTGCATTTGCGATTTTAACTCCGCATACTCATCGGAAAAATCCAAATAATCCGACAGCTGCGGCGAACCGTAGTCGAACTTCCCTTCGGTAGGCAATACCAACCTGCCGTCGCTGTTCAAAATATAAATCTTCACGTCGTACCGATCGGTCAAATAGCGTATGTAACCGCTAAAATTTCCGCCGTATTCCGACGGAATCCCTTCGTCGAGCAACGCCTCTACCTGTTTCCCTTTCTGCGCGATGTCGCGCGCCGCTTCGGCTTTGTAGGTGCGCTTCAAAAAATACTGCTGACTGCCCAAGAAAAACAGAATAATCACCAGCGCGAAAGCGGTAAAAATCGTCAGCAACAGAAAAAAGACGCTGGTGCTGTTTTGTTTTCGTTTGTATCGGTATACGCGCCGAACCCGCGCGGCTCGCTTTTCGCCACCCTTCCGCATAACCAAGCTCCTAAAACTTACGCGTCGAATTTATACCCGTAACCGCGCAAAGTCAAGATAAACTTTCTGTATTCCTTCAAATTGCCGCGCAGCATTTTAATATGCGTGTCCACCGTGCGGTCGTCGCCGTAAAATTCGATATCCCAAACGTTGGAAAGCAACTTCTCGCGCGACAACGCAATCCCTTTGTTTCGGATCAAATAAAACAGCAACTCGTATTCCTTCGGCGTCAATTCCGCCTTTTCGCCGTCCACGTACACGTTTCTGCCTGCCATGTCCACTTCCAAGCCCTCGAATTTCAACACTTCGTTGCCGCTCGCCCTGCCTGCCCTGCGCTTCGTCACGGCGTTGATACGCGCCATAACTTCCTTCGGCGAAAAAGGCTTCGTCACGTAATCGTCCACGCCCAGCTCGAATGCGAACAGCTTATCGTATTCTTCCCCGCGCGCGGAAAGCATAATGACGGGCATATCTTTCGTCTTTTTAATCTCTTTCACAGCGGAAAAACCGTCCAAATGCGGCATCATCACGTCCATCAAAATCAAGTCGTAATCGTTTTCTCGGCAGAGCTTCACCGCTTCCATGCCGTCCGCCGCCTCGAACGCCTCGTTCCCTTCGAACTCCACGTATTCGCGCAGAACGCCGCGAATCATTTCCTCATCGTCTACAATTAAAATTCTCATAAAAAAATTTCCTCCGTGCCTTTCGCAAGCAAAAAAAGCTCTCTTTTATACTATACCCTTTTTTTGTCAAGTTTAAGAAGCTGCATAGTGAAATCTTGGTGAAATTTGTAAAAAATTCCTGTTTTTTTGCTTGCCCGAGCCGTCAGGAATAGTATAACAAATTTTCCCGAATTTGTCAAGAGCCGCTTTGTATACGCGCGCCCCGAAAAAATCAGGCTCCCTATGACGAAGTAGACAGGCAAGTGGGGTGTGAAGAATCGCAAAACCTTAACAACCTTGGCTCCCTCTGACGAGGGAGCTGTCACGCAGTGACTGAGGGAGAGAAAAAACATTCTTTACGGTAGAATTAAACAATATATTCTCTCCTTCCGTCTTTTTGCTTCCGCAAAAAGACACCTCCCTCTGACGAGGGAGGCAAGGTACACACCACTTTCTCGGCTACCTCGTCAGAGGGAGGCAGGGTGTACGGAACGTTGCTTATTCCGCAATAATGATTTGTGCAAAAGTTT
>CAZEVL010000052.1:0-9807 GCA_964515795.1 uncultured Clostridia bacterium
CCCGTACCGCTTGCTTCTTTGCCCGCCAACGAAATCTGCTCGGAAATCTCCGACGCAGGCATCAATTTTTCGGACATCGTGACGTTATAATCTTCCATATAAACAACGTTGAGTTTTTCTGCGATTTTAGGATTTTTGCGAATATCCTCTGCAAGGAAACAAATCAATTTGATGATTTTTTTCGCCATATAGTACCCTGCCGCCGCTTTTGCCGCGAAAATATAAGTTTTTGGCTGCATCGGCGTATTCGGATCCTCTTTCAACGTCAAATATTCGGAAATGATATGCAACACGTTCAAAAGTTGACGTTTATATTCGTGCAGGCGTTTTGCTTGTACGTCGAAAATCGTCGTCGGATCGATGATAACGCCTTGTTTTTTAAGCGCAAATTCGGAAAACTGTCGTTTTTTCAACGCTTTAATTTCGTCCAATCGTTTCAAAACGCTACGGTCGTTTTCGAATTTCTTAAATTCCGCAAGTTTCGAGGAGTCCTTTGCATAACCTTCGCCGATACAGTCGTTTAATAATGCGCAAAGCTCCGGATTAGACTGGTTCAACCAACGTCTGTGTGCGATGCCGTTTGTTACGTTCGTGAACTTTTCGGGAGTATATTCATAAAAATCCTTAAATATGCTTTCCTTGATAATTTCACTGTGCAAAGACGATACGCCGTTTACGTGATGAGAACCGACTACGGACAGGTTTGCCATTTTTACGATATTGTAAGACATAATTGCCATGCGGGAAATTTTATCCCAGTCGCCCGGATAACGCTGCCATAAATCCTCGCAAAAACGGCGATTGATCTCTTTCAAAACGGAATAAATACGAGGCAGTCTTCTTGCGATTAAATCTTCGGGCCAAGTTTCGAGGGCTTCGGACAAAACCGTATGGTTCGTATACGCGCAAACGGAAGTCGTGATTCCCCAAGCTTCCTCCCAGCTCATTCCGTTTTCGTCGATAAGCAAACGCATCAATTCCGGAATAGCGAGCGCAGGGTGCGTATCGTTCAAATGAATAGCCGCCATTTTAGGCAATAACTTTAACGAACCGTATCTGCGTTTATGGTCGGCTAAAATGTTTTGCAACGAAGCGGAAACAAGGAAATATTGCTGTTTCAAACGCAAAGACTTTCCTTCCATGTGATTGTCGGCAGGATATAAGACTTTGGAAATCAAATCCGCCTCGTTATCGTCCTTCATGACGGAAGCGTAATCTCCTGGCGAGAAAAGCTTCATATCGAAATTTTGTATACTTCTCGCTTTCCAAAGCCGAAGCACGGAAACAGCTTTACTGTCGTAGCCGGAAACCATCATATCGTAGGCAACCGCCTGCACTTCTTTCGCATTGCAATAAATCGTTTCCAAGCCGTTTTCCGTCCATTTTTCTTCCACGTAACCGTCGAATTTTACGGTGAACGTCTTATCGCTGCGTTGCGTCAGCCAAACTTCGCCGCCCGGCAACCAAACGTCGGGAAGTTCCGTCTGCCAACCGTCCACGATCTTTTGTTTGAACAACCCGTAATCGTAACGAATGGAAAATCCCATCGCAGGATAGTCCCCTGTCGCCAATGCGTCTAAAAAGCAAGCCGCCAAACGACCGAGTCCGCCGTTTCCGAGCCCTGCGTCCGGCTCCAATTCGTACAGATCCTCTAACGCGACGTCGTATTCTTTCAACGCGTCGGAAAATACGTCGTAAACACCGAGATTGAAAACACTGTTTTTCAAAGAACGCCCCATCAAAAATTCCATGCAAAGATAATAGACTCGTTTTGCTTTGTTCTTTTTGGTCGTTAAATGAAAATCATGCCTTTTTTCAAGCATAATATCGCGTACGCTCATCACAACGGCTTTATAAAGTTGGTCTTTGCGCGCTTCTGTGGGCGTTACGCCGAAATAGCGGGAAAGTTTCCCTTTAATCAGCTCTTTTGCGTCAAGCTCGGTAATTTTTTCTTGTTTCATATTATTCTCCCGGTAAATTTTATCTTCTCGTAGCAAAAGCGTTTCCGAGACGCTTTTTATTTCAACACGTCAAAAGTTTCCGCATACAGAAGCTTGTATTCTTCTGCGGAACGCGCCCACGAAAAATCCGTCGTTGCCGCTTTTCGCATTAAGCTTTGCCATATATCGGTGTTTTTATACGTTTCCAACGCTTCGTGTACCACGTAAAGCATATCGTACGGGTTGCAAGACGCAAACGTGAATCCGTTGCCGCCTGCGCCGAACGGCTTGATGCTATCGTACAAGCCGCCCGTTTCCCGAACCAGAGGCACGGTGGCGTATCGAGACGCGATCATTTGAGAAAGTCCGCAAGGCTCGCTTACGGAAGGCATTAAGAAAATATCCGCCCCCGAGTAGATTTTTCGGGAAAGATCTCCGTTAAATGCAATATTGATCGAAGCTTTGCCCTCGTAGCGTCTGCCTAAATCGCGGAAATATTCTTCGTAAGAGGATTCACCCGTACCCAACAGAACGAATTGCACGTCTTCGTGCAGGATATCCTCTGCGACGGTCTTGACCAGTTCCAGCCCCTTATGAGAAACCAATCTCGAAATCATAGCGATTATCGGCACGTTTTTTACGGG
Source organism: uncultured Clostridia bacterium (assembly GCA_964515795.1). GTDB lineage: Bacteria > Bacillota > Clostridia > Christensenellales > Borkfalkiaceae > Scatosoma. Next base: position 2,585 of record CAZEVL010000052.1, read on the forward strand.
CAATCCCAACATTTTTTGCAATTCGCTTTTGCAAATCTTTTTATTTTCGAGTTGTTCTGCGGAGTAGTTGGCAAACAAAGCTTTATCGGTTTCGGGCGAATAGCTCTCCACGTCTATTCCGTTCAAGATACCTTTCAGCTTGAATTGATTCCTACGGATAATATCGTCTAACCCGTGGGCGTATTGCGGCGTTGCAATCTCCTTTGCATAGGTCGGGCTGACCGTCGAGAACCGCTCGCAACACTCGATTGCGCCTTTCATAAGATTGATACAGCCGTTAAATTCGACGAGGTAGCGATATTCGTCGGAAATGCCGAACAAATCTTCCAAAATATCCAAAGAATATTTACCTTGGTATTCTATGTTGTGAATGGTAAACAATGCCCTGATAAACTGATATTCTGGACGTTTGCAATAAATGGTTTTCAAATAAATCGCCGCCAAAGCAGCCTGCCAATCGTGACAATGCAAAATATCGGGATAAAAACCGATAAACGGTAAAATTTCCATTACCGCACGCGAAAAGAACGCAAACCTCTCTCCGTCGTCGTAATAACCGTAGCAACCGGGGCGTTTGAAATAATATTCGTTATCGAGGAAATAAAACGTTACGCCGGCATTCTCGTATTTGAAAATACCGCAATACTGGTTGCGCCAGCCGAGCGGAACGTAAATATTTCCCAAGTAGGACATTTTCCTGCGGTATTCCGTTTTAATATCCGAATACAGTGGCAATACGACGCGCACGTCATAGGCGGGATCGCTTGCCAGATTTTGCGGCAAAGAGCCGATAACGTCTGCCAACCCGCCCGTTGCTATGAAGGGACGCGCTTCCGACGCAACGAACAAAATCTTTCGCTTTGCTACAATCGTCGGATCCTCCGCATGCGCCGCTGTCGGGAAACACGTTTCGTCGTTTTGTATTATTGTTATGTTATTCGTCGTTTTCGTGGACATGATATACTCCTTTTTTCGATCTCAGTATAGCAGGCACGCGTACGCCCCTTCGGACGTACGCGCAACGTGTTAAAGCATCGTACCCTTTTGGATAAAATACGGAAGATCTTCGCAACCGCTCAAATTCTTCCTGTCGCCGATAACGACGTTTTTATCCGTAATAACGCAATGCAAAGACGCATTTGCGCCTATAATGGTATCTTGCAAAACGATAGAATTGCGAACGATCGTTCCCTTCCCGACTTTAACGCCGCGGAAAAGAATGGAATTTTCGACAACGCCTTCGATTTCGCAACCGTCGGAAATCAAGGAATTTTTCACGACTGCATTCTCACCGTATTTGGAGGGCGCGCTATCGCGAACTTTCGTATAAATATCGCGATTGCCGAACAGCTCGTCGCGGACGTCTTTTTCCAATAACTCCATATTATGTTTATAATAGGCAGCCATGGAATCGATCCCTGCGTAATATCCCTTGAAATCGTATTGATAAATACGCAAGCTTTGAAGCTGTTTGACGAGTACGTCGTGACTAAAACTCGTAAAACCGTGCGTAACGGATTCCTCGACGAGCTTCAAAAGGAATTGACGATTGATAATCATTACGTTGACGTAAACGTGCGCCTTTGTATCTTTTTTTATGTGCGGCGATAATTGAATTTCTTCGATTCTGCCGTCCTTATTGGCTTCGACAAGCATAAAATCCGATTGTCTGCCCACTTTTCCGTAATGCGTAACGAGCGTAATATCCGCGTTTTTCTCTTCGTGTTGCGCGATGATATCGACGATATCGAATTTCGCAACGCCGTCGCAATCCGTCAAAACGACGTATTTTTCCGTTCTGCGGTTCAAAAAACCGCTCAAAGAGCCCAAAGCTTCCAAACGGGTAGTATACAATTTATCTTTCTTTTCCGAAAAAGGCGGCAAAAGAATCAAACCACCGTCTTTTCTTGCCAAATCCCAGTCTTTGCCGCTTCCGATATGGTCGATTAAGGAGCGATAATTGTTGTTTGCGAGCAACCCGACCGTCGTGATACCCGAATTAACCATATTCGAGAGCGCGAAGTCAATCAGACGATATCTTCCGCCGAACGGAATGGACGCCATCGTTCTTCTACGAGCGAGCTCCGGCACGGTCTCCTCGTGCATGTTAGAAAAAATAATACCGATTGCAGATGTAGCCATACGAATCCCCCCTTACTTATACCAAAATGTCTTTTTCGTGCTTTTGCCCTTCCGACACGGTTACGTTGTCCGCAACCGTAAGTCCGCGCCCCAAAACCACGATTTCCGCATCGGGATTCTTCTCGACCCCTATTTTTGCATTTTTACCGACTGTAACGTTTTCGTCGATGACGGAATAGGAAACGATAGCGTTCGCTTTAACGACGCTGTTCGCTAAAATAACGGCGTCTTTGACGACCGCGCCTTCTTCGATAATTACGTTGCTGCCCAAAACGGAGTTTTCGGCAGTGCCGTAAATTTCGCAACCGAGCGCCACCATGGAGTTCTTCACGACGCCGTTTTTCCCGATGTGTTCGGGCGGCGCTAAGGGATTCCTCGAATGAATTTTCCAAGATTTGTCCCCGACGTCGAATTCGGGAGTTTCTCCGAGCAAATCCATATTGGCTTGCCAAAGCGAAGAAATCGTGCCGACGTCTTTCCAGTAGCCTTCGAAGCGGTAGGCGAACATTTTCTCGCCGGCGTTTAGCATAGCGGGCAAAACGTCTTTACCGAAATCTTTGGAAGAATTCGGATTCGCTTCGTCAGCCTCCAAGTATCTAAACAATTTTTCCGCCGTAAAAATATAAATTCCCATAGACGCCAAAGTACTTTTAGGCATTTTGGGTTTTTCCTCGAATTGATAAATCGAACCGTCTGGATTCGTATTGAGTATTCCGAAACGGGAAGCTTCGCTGAGCGGAACGTCGATGGCGGCAATGGTACAATCTGCCCCCGTGCTTTCATGAGCCTCTAACATCGCCGCGTAATCCATTTTATAGATATGGTCGCCGGAAAGAATGAGAACGTATTCCGGATTATACATTTTCATAAAATGCATATTTTGATAAATAGCGTTTGCCGTCCCCTCGTACCAAGACGATCGCGTTTTTGCCTGATAAGGCGATAGAATATGCACGCCCCCGTACGTACGGTCGAGATCCCACGGTTGTCCGTTGCCGATATACTCGTTCAAAACGAGCGGTTGGTACTGCGTCAACACGCCTACGGTATCGATACCGGAGTTGATACAGTTGGACAGAGGAAAGTCGATAATTCGGTACTTTGCCCCGAAAGCTACGGCAGGTTTCGCAATGTTTGTCGTCAGGGCGTATAATCTACTGCCCTGTCCTCCGGCTAACAGCATGGCGACGCATTCTTTTTTTCTTTGCATAAAAGCCCCCTAAATATATTTGTCATATATAACGCATATTATAACGTTATGTCATCAAGTCCCTTTATTATACTATATTTTTTTTGTAATTTCAAGGGGATTTTGAAAAAAGTTTGCCTTTTTTGAAACTTTTTTATTTTATTCGATATTTTCAGGAAAACAATCGTTTTTATGTAAATAATAAATATTATGTATGGAGTAGGTATTTTATATTACAGACATACTTAACACGCTGTGAAAGAATTATAAATACAATACTTATGCGTGACGTAGGTATTATGTTTTGCGTAATATAGTAATTATGTTAGGCATAGCAATCGTTTCGCAACAAAAAACAGCCCTGTCTCGCAGAGCCGTTAATTAAAAAAATCAATTATTTATTAAGGAAATAGTAAGCACGTATTTTCGAACAGCAATGCGTTTACCTGTTCCCTCAACTCTTTTTCCGTGCCGTCGTTTCTTAAAATTTTGACACCGAGTTTTTGAAAATATGCGGCGGCGGAATTGCTTTCATAGTCGAATTGCGTTTTTATACGCCGCCGAATTTCTTCTTCCGTACAGGAGTCGCGGAGACTTGCCGCCCGTAAACGAGCTTCGAGAGGTCTGCTAACAACCCACACTTCATCGAACAGGTTTTCGAAATGTTCCTCGAACAACAACGGAACTTCCGCAAAAACAAGCGCATTCTCGTCCGACTCCATTCGCTCGATTACGTTTCGCATAATCCAAGGATGTGCGACTGCGTTTAATTTCTCCCGTGCGTTTTCGTCGGAAAACACGATCTCCGCAAGGCGTTTTTTGTCGATTTCGCAATCCGTGACGGCAGACGGGAAAATTTCTCCTATGGTTTTAATATACTCGGGCGACCGCATAAGTTCTCGATAAATTTCATCGCAAGAAAAGACCGAGAACCCGCAAGTTTTCACCATACGCGCAACGGTACTCTTTCCGCTTCCGATGCCGCCCGTAACGGCAATTTTTTTCTGTGTCCTCATTTATTTCGTCGTAAACCAAGTTTCCCCTACGCCGATTTCGACCGTTAACGGCACTCGCAGAGAAACGGCATTCTCCATTTCGTTTTTCAAAAGTTCGGCAACCTCTTCCGCTTCTTCTTTCGGACAATCGATCACCAGCTCGTCGTGGACTTGCAACACGAGTTTCGCCTTATAATTTCCCTTCTTCAACTTCTCGCTGACGTGAATCATCGCCAACTTTATAATGTCCGCACTCGAACCTTGCAACGGCATATTCATTGCCGCGCGTTCTCCGAAAGAACGAACGGCGTAATTAGAGGATTTTATTTCGTTGATAACCCTGCGTCTGCCGAACAACGTCGTGACAAACCCGTCTTCCGTCGCCTTTTCCACGTTGCCGCGAATATACGATTTCACGTCGGAATACGCTTCAAAATATTCATCGATGTATTCCTTGGCTTTTTTTGCGGAAATATTCAAATCGTTCGATAACCCGAATGCGCTGATTCCGTAAATAATCCCGAAATTGACCGCTTTGGCTTGCCGCCGCAACTCAGACGTCACTTCGTTTAAGGGCACCCGAAACACCTGCGATGCGGTAATCGCATGAATATCCAACCCCTCGCAGTAGGCTCGAATCAACTCTTTACAGCCCGAAAAATGTGCCAAAAGCCGAAGTTCTATTTGCGAATAGTCCGCATCGAGTAACACGTTCCCTTCGCTCGCCGTGAACAATTTTCGCAACTCCCTGCCTTCTTCGGTACGTATGGGAATATTTTGCAAATTCGGGTTCACACTGGACAGTCTGCCTGTCTGCGTTAGACTTTGATTGTACGTCGTATGCACTTTCCCGTCGACGATAAGCGGCTTAAAACCTTCGATATAAGTAGAATTGATTTTTTGGATCTTTCGGTACCGAAGCAGATATCGCACGATTTCCGATTCATAGGCATATTTTTCCAGCTCTTCGGCTGTCGTTTTGTAGCTTTTTGCGCTCTTCTTTTTTTTCGTGCCGTCCCCGATTTTGAGCTTTTCGAACAAGATTTTCCCTAATTGCTGCGTGGAATTGATATTAAACGTTTCACCCGCCAATTCGTAAATTTTTTTCGTCAGCACACTCAGCTCGTCGTTGTATCGCTTCGACAGCTCCGATAAAACGTCTGTATTTACGCAAACGCCTTCGATTTCCATTTCGAACAATACGCGAACGAGCGGTAACTCCACGTCGTAATAAAGGGATCTTTCTTGTTCCTTTAAGGCGTTTAGATATTCATTTCGCAAATAGGCAAGCGCATATGCTCTGTTTTTCTCCGGCAACGAGTAATAATGTATACAAAACTCCAACTCGTCGGAATTTCCCAACCCGTCCGCCAAACACTTTAAGACGGAGACGTCCTCGTAACGCGCGGCAAACGCAATTTCTTGCCCGTATAAGCGGTGCATAACGTCTTTTACGTTGTATGCGATAACGGTGTTCTCAACGGCAAAAACGGTCTCTAAAAGCGGCTTTAATTGATAATCGTAAAACCCGACGTCCAATAAGCCCGTTTTGACGGGCAATACGATTTCTTCCGTATTTTTATCCGTCACGGGAAAAATTCGCACTGCGTTTTCAGCTTGATCGAAAGCAAACGTTTTAGTATCGAAACTTTGTATTTTTCTTATCGCCTCTTCCACGGAAGAAGGTACGCATTCCGTAATTTCTACGGAAGGAAGTTCGCTTTTTTTCGGCTCATTCGATTCGCTTGCGCTTACAAAAATATCCTTTCCGAGTAAACTTTTAAATTCCAATTCCGCAAATTTATCGCGCACCGCTCTATCGAAAGGCATACGCAAAACGCAATCGGCGAGCGTAAGCTCTGTCGGCACGTGTACGTCGATCGTCGCAAGCGTTCGCGAGAAATAGGCACTCTCTTTGTTTTCGGCAAGTTTTTTTTGCAACGCACCTTTGATTTCGTCTAAATGCGCATAGACGCCGTCCAAATCCCCGTATTGTTTCAAAAGCCCCATCGCCGTTTTTTCGCCGATTCCGGGAACCCCCGGGATATTGTCCGACTTATCGCCCATCAACGCTTTCAAATCTATAATCTGCTTAGGTTGCAGCCCGATTTCGTTGAAAAAATTATCCGACGACAATTCCAAAATGTCGCTTACCCCTTTTCGCGTAAAACAGACATCTGTCGTTTCGTCCACGAGTTGATAAGAATCCCGATCCCCCGTATAGACGTAGGTTTGCACGGGAAACTTTTTCGCAAGCGTGCCGATCAGGTCGTCGGCTTCAAATCCTTCCTGTTCGCAAACAGTAACGTGCATCGCACGGAGCACATCTTTCAAAATCGGCATTTGCACAGCCAACTCGTCCGGCATGGGCTTTCTGCCCGCTTTATAATCGGCATACATTCGATGCCGAAATGTCGGCGCACGCAAATCGAAAGCAACCGCTACGTACGTCGGCTTTTTATCGGAAATAATTTTCAACAACAACTTTATAAACCCGAAGACGCCGTTGGTAGAAATTCCGTCCTTCGTCGTAAATACGGGTGTGGCGAAATACGCGCGATTTAGCAAGCTGTTACCGTCAATCAGAATCAATTTTTCCATAAATAAACAAAATCCTTCAATATGATATATCTATTGTACCACGAAATAAAAAAAATCGCAAGGAAATATAAAATTTTTTCAAAAATTTATAAAAAACCTGTATAAAACGCTTGCTTTTTTTTTGCGAATCATATATAATAATAAAGCTTTCAGTTGAGCACGCCGAAGTGGTGGAATGGCAGACGCGATGGACTCAAAATCCATTGTTGGTGACAACGTGTGGGTTCAAGTCCCACCTTCGGCACCAGACAAGAATAATACGAACCCGACGGATAAAGTTGAGTTCGTATTATTTT
>CAZEVL010000053.1:0-9748 GCA_964515795.1 uncultured Clostridia bacterium
AAACGGGAATCCACCCTAAGGATTCCACGGAAAAGAATATCGCCACCATGGAACGTCAGCTCAAAAACATGGGCGCTATGTTCGATTGGACGGCGGAAATAAAAACCTGCGAAGAAAATTATTATAAATGGACGCAATGGTTGTTTTTACAACTTTATAAAAAAGGACTCGCCTATCGTAAAGAAGCCCTCGTCAACTGGTGCCCCGGTTGCGGTACGGTTTTGGCAAACGAGCAGGTCATCGACGGCAAATGCGAACGTTGCAGTTCCGTCGTGCTCCGTAAAGACATGACGCAGTGGTTCTTAAAGATTACCGACTACGCGGAAGAGCTTCTCTCCGACCTCGATAAAATCGATTGGCCGGAAAAAACCAAGCTCATGCAGAAAAACTGGATCGGAAAGTCGACTGGTTGCGAAATTCGCTTCGAATGCGAAACGGGCGATACGATTACCGTATTCACCACTCGCCCCGACACCGTATTCGGCGTAAATTACGTCGTCCTCGCCCCCGAGCATCCGCTCGTGGAAAAATTGAAAGAAGCGCACCCCGAAAGAGCGGAAGCCATCGACGCCTACGTACGCTATGCGGCGGAAGCAAACGACATCGACAGACTCTCCACCGCGCGTGAAAAAACGGGCGTAGACACGGGCGCGTATGCGATTCACCCCTTGACAGGGAAGAAAATCCCCGTCTACCTCGCCGATTACGTGCTGTATTCCTACGGTACAGGTGCAGTTATGGCGGTTGCCGCGCACGACGAAAGAGATTACGCGTTCGCGAAAAAATACGGCTTACCCGTAACGCAGGTCATTCAAAAAGTCGGCGACGAAACCATTCTCCCCTATTGCGAGGACGGTATTCTCGTCAACAGCGGCTCGTTCGACGGCTTGTCCAGCGACGAAGCGCGCGACGCGATTGCCGTACACCTTACAAAACTCGGCAAAGGCGGTAAAAAAGTAAATTATCGTTTACGCGACTGGTCTGTATCCCGTCAAAGATATTGGGGGGCGCCCATTCCCATGATTCATTGTCCGAAATGCGGCGTCGTACCCGTTCCCGAAAAAGAATTGCCCGTCAAACTCCCTTACGACGTGGAATTCCGCGGAAACGGCAAATCCCCTCTCGCTTCTTGCGAAGAATTTATGAACTGTACCTGTCCCGAATGCGGCGGCAAAGCCACGCGCGACCCCGATACGTTGGATACGTTCGTTTGTTCGAGCTGGTACTATCTCCGCTATCCCGAAGCGAAAAACGACAAACAGCCGTTTTCGAAAGATATCGCAAACAAGATGCTCCCCGTAGACGTATACGTCGGCGGCGCGGAACACGCCTGCATGCATCTTTTGTATGCGCGTTTTATCACGAAAGCTTTACGCGACATGGGTTATATCGACTTTGACGAGCCGTTCAAACGATTGATTCATCAAGGCGTTATTCTCGGCCCCGACGGCAACCGTATGTCCAAATCCAAAGGCAACGTCGTTTCCCCCGACAAATACGTGGACGAATACGGATCGGATATCTTCCGTCTGTATTTGATGTTCGGTTTCTCCTACACCGAAGGCGGACCTTGGAACGACGACGGCATTAAGGCGATCGCCAAGTTCCTCGACAAAGTCGAAAGAATCGTCAGAAACGCATTGACCCTCGCCCCCGAAAACGGACATTCGGACAGAAAGTCCGCCGAAAAGAACCTCGACTATGCAAAAAATTACGCCGTAAAATCGATTGTTCGCGATGCGGAAGCGTTCTCGTTCAATACGTCCGTCGCACGTTTGATGGAATACGTAAACGCACTCCAAAAATACGAAAACGAATCGGAGAAAAACGTAACGTTCTACCGCGGTTGCATCGAAGATTTGCTTCGCATGTTCGCACCGTTCGCCCCCCACTTCACCGAAGAACTTTGGGAAGCTTGCGGACATAAGACGTCCGTATTCGAAGAACGCTATCCGGAGGTAGACGAAGCGGCTCTTATCAAAGACGAAACGGAATACGCCGTCCAAATCAACAGCAAAATCCGTGCGAAGATAATGATCCCCGAAGGACTTTCCGACGAGGATATCCAAGCCACCGTCTGCGCTTACCCAGAAATCGCGGAACAAATCGGCGATAAAACCGTCAAAAAATGTATCATCGTCAAAGGACGTTTGGTAAACCTTATTCTCGCTTAACGACTCGAAAAAAATTCGGACTACCGTTTCGACGGTAGTCCTTTTCTTTTCGACTTAACTATGCGGATACGAAATACTCCTCCGCGCTTAGCGCACGGAGGAGTATTTTCTGTTCTGTTTCGGATATTCCGAAAGTTTTCAGAAATACTTCCTAAAAACGATACGGCTTACTTCACAAACTCTAAGCCTGTAATGGTTATATAACCTCCTTTACCTTTAATATTGTTGCCAGAATTATTCGCGTCCGCTACGATGAAATATACGGGAGAATCCGTGACCAGCGGCATTTCAGCAATGCCCGTATAATTATTTATGTTTCTCACACGATTTTCGCTTCCGCTGTACATAATCCCTTCCGCCGCGATTTCGAAATCGGCTTGCATATAAGCCTGCACTTCGTTATAACCTTGCGACATCATATAGTTGACGTAATCTGCGGAAATCCATGCGCCCCAAGCTTCGTTATTCGTTCCGATAGAATAGGCATAAGCAGCATTCTTCACGATAATCGAACCGTCTTCATTATACGTTACGGTTACGTTTGCACCGTGTTCGATATAGCCGTGCAGAACCTTAATCGTCAACGCTTCCGTTACGTTCTTGACAACGTACGTACCGTTATTGCCCGTCACTTCTTCATCGTTAACGAATACGATGAACCGATCGCAAAGCGCAACCGTATTTTCGATGGTAAAGGTGTACACTCCGCCTTTCGCCGCAGAAGTTGCCCCATTGAACGTGTAATAGCTGCTCGTTCCAGGAGCGGTTACGTTGACAAGTTCTTTCGCAAAGTAAAGATCTGTAATCGTCATATAACCGCCTTCCTGTACTTTCCAACCGCTTCCGTCTTTCTGCAACCAGAATGTCAAATCCGTCGTTGCTTCCGCAATTTCTTTTCTAACAGATATTGCTGTTGCCGTAGAGGCAAAAGCAAACCAATTTTCGTTAAGCTTTATACAACCTTGATTTACTTTTTCGATATCGGAAAGTTGAACCGTAAGTCCGAGATATTTATAACCTTTACCGATCATGTAATTGATATAGTCCTTAGAAATCCAACCGTTATTATTGCTACTTCCGCTTGCCACGATTTTTTCGAATTTAATCGAACCATCGGCATTGTACGTAACCGTAACGTTGCTTTCGCATTCGATATAGCCGTGCAGAACCTTAATTGTCAAAGCTTCCGTTACGTTCTTTACCGTATACGTGCCGTTATCGCCAAAAATCACTTCGTCGTTGACGAATACGACGAAATCGTTGCAACCCGATACCTTGCTCGTAATTGTAAACGTATAGTCGGATTCTTTTTCTACGGAACTTGCGCCGTTGAACGTGTAGTAGCTGCTTTCCGCAGGTGCGGTAATCGAAACCGCGGTAGGCATAAGGCTTTCCGTCGTACCGTCCGCCTTAGAGAATGCGAAGTCGGTAATGGTCATATAACCGCCTTCTTCAACTTTCCAGCTGTATCCGTCTTTCTGCAACCAAAATTCCAAGTCACCCGTTACTTCCGCAGGAAGTGTCACCGTTCCGATTTTTTGCGACGTAGTGTAAGTATCGTCTTTGTTATACAACGACAAATTGATTCCGCCGCCCGTAACTAACGCTTGATTTGCTTTATTTACGTCGCTGATCGTTATCGTCATCGATAACGTTGTATAACCTTGACCGATCATATAATTGATATAGTCCGCAGAAATTCTACCTTTGCTATTGCTGCTGTCTGTCTGTACGATCTTCTCGAACTTAATCGAACCGTCTGTATTATACGTAACCGTGACGTTGCTTTCGTGTTCGATATACGGGTGTACGACCTTAATCGTCAACGCTTCCGTAACATTCTCGATCGTATACGTGCCGTCGTCGCTCGTCATCAAATTGCCGTTTACGTATACGTAGAACTTATCGAAACGAGCTTCCTTACCCGTAACGGTAAAAGTGTACTCATTATCGGGCAATGCAAACGAGCTGCCTGCAAAGTTGAAATAACTGCTTTCTGCTGGAATATTTACCGCAAGTGAACTTTCCGCCAACAAAGCCGTAAATTTCGTCAAAGTTGCGTCGATTTTTTCCGTTTCGCCCAAATTGGTAATGTCCCAAATCTTTACCGCCGCATTAAACTGATTCACGTACTGCGTCTGTTGATAAAGAGAAATTAAGAAATATTCGGGAGAAAGCTTTTCCAACAAAATATTATAAAAATACGTTTGGTAATTCGGGTCGTTTTTGTCCAACGCCTCCTCCGCCTCGATTGCATAATTAATCCACTGCTGCATCCGATCTTGCGGGAAATTGGCTGTGGTTTCCATATTTCTATGAATCGCAGGATCGTTGGTTTTGGTCTCGTATGCGGACGTATCGAGGGCAAGCCACTCGTCAAACCACTTACGCATAGCCGTCGCGCCTTTTCCGTAAGCATTGGCGAAATACTTGTCGATCCAACCGTTCCAAGTATCATCGTCGGGAGTTGCGTTCCACGCAAGTTGAGAAATTAAGTAATGTTTCAACATCGTCCAACCGGATTTCGCCTGAATGGTTTGATTGAAAAGATAATCTACGCCCTTTTCTTTTGCCATTGCATAATTTTCGCGAATCGCCGTAAACGTGTTATAAGGAACGAATCCGTTTTTTGTATTCGTGTAATATACCCAGAGCAAAGTATCCGTATCCGCGCCGAGCAAATTCGTCCAAGCCTCGAAATTTTCATAAATCTCTTGGTTCTTCGTATTGTCGCTGTCTTTTAATCCGCCCGTATAATCGCCGTAGCTGTCGCCGAACCAAAGTTCCACGTGGTCTGCAAACGAAGAATAATTATCGAGCGTTTTAATATTCTCTGGGGCGGCGTTGGTTTGATGATAGGCAAGCGTAACGATCTTGAACGTGTCCGCACGCGCATCGCCTTTCTCTTTTAACAAAGCCTCTATTTTTTCGCATACTTCGTTGAGGAACGGCACAAACGTATCCGAGAAGTTCCCGGCGTTTTGACAAGAAGAGCATTTGCATTGATAATTCCCGTCCATAACGGCAAAACTCGCCTTATGCGACGAAGTTTTTTTCGCAAACTCATTCACGATTGTTTCGGCAACCGCCTGCGCCATTGCGGAACGTTGCGTGGAATCACCGCGTGCCGTATAGCAAAGCTCCGCCGCTTTTCCGTCGCTATTTTTTATCAATGTCGAACCGAAATAATACTTCGCCGCATACCACTTGGAATTTGTAGAAGCATACGTATCTGGATCGAGAATCAACGTGGAATTATGCAAACTATTTTTAACCAAAATCACGTCTTCGGCATAGCCTTCCAAACCGTACTCCGCACGTACGTCGCCGTTGCGGTCGATTACGTTATGCTCGATATCGGGCACGTAACTGAGAATCTCCGACGGCAAAGCAACCGCCTTCGTGCTCACCGAATAGGTATCTTTTAAGAAATAATCGTAATCGAGTACGGTGCCAAGCCACTGCTGCACGCCGTAGAGCGTACCTTTGTCCGTTACGCCTTGAACGAACACGGTATTATTCACCGACGATACCTCAGACGCGGTAGACTTTGTCACGGAAAGCGTAACGAAAGCGTCCGAAAGTTTTGTCGCACCGACGGAAATATACTTTCCGTACGTCGTTTCGTTGCCCGTTTCCGTCAAGACGGGAATCGTCGCGCCTGCTTTCGCGAATACGTTTTGCAACGTCTTCGCCGCCGCATTTTCGTTATCCGTCGCGTTTTTCGGCAACAAAATCGTATAATCGCTTTTTGCGACGAAATCGTCCGTCACCGTCAAGGTAGTCGTCCAAGTTTGTCCGTTATAGCTCGCCGTCAACGTCGTTTCTCCGACTTTTTGTGCCGTCAAAACTCCGTCCGTCAACGTTGCGATCGCAGAATCGCCCACGGAATATACCACACCCGACAAATCCGCGACAATGCCGTCCAACGTAACCGTTGCTTTCTGAGATGAAGCAAGCGCATTGTACAACACCGTTCCTTCCGACGTAGCGGTCGTCAACGTTACCGCCTCCAAGTCATAGCGCACGTTTTCCGCCATTTTCGTCAATAAATCCGACGTTTCCCCGTTGGCAATCGCCATCGCAGCCACTGCCCCCAACGAACGTTCCGCGGTGTTCACCGTATAGAAATACTGCGTTTCGTTGCCTTTTACGGCTTTCATATAACCGCGTGCGGAAATCGGCGTATTGTACAGTGCTGAAAGGAAATCGGTATACGTGCCGTCCGCATTCTTGTTCCCCACCAAAACGCTGGTATACGTGGTTTTATCCTCGTCCTGCCATTTTTTCGTTTCGATATCGCATTCGTACTTATCTTCCAAAGTTTCAAACGTCAAATCTCCGTTGATATACTTCGTCGGACAAAGCAACGCGCCGTACGTGACCGTATAGCCGTCGTTTTCCAATTCCGCCGCCTTCGATTTCGTTGTCCCATCGACTCTCGTCGTGAAACGGATTCCGTTCGGCTGCGTATTTCTTACGGACGCCGTTTCCTCGATCGTAAACGTGTCCAACACGTATTCCGACGCGCTTGCCGTGAGCTCTGCGTAGTTAAGACAAACACCGCCCAAGCAAACCGACAATACGCTTGCTAATGCCAATACTGCAATTTTTCGTATTCGTTTCATAATAAACTTACTCCCCCCAACCTTCGGCAGGTTCGCCTAAATTGTCGCCGCCGCTGGTTGTGATTATGTCCGCGTCGTCCAACTGCAAAACCGCAATCACCGGCTGTTGATAAATTTGCATAAAACCATCTCCTTACATCTTTATATATTTTATATTCCGTACGCAAACGTTTATCGTAACGTCTGCTTATATCGGCAAAATTGTTGTGCAAAGCGTTTTTCGTCAGCAAACAAAGCGCCCTTACGCACGGATTGTCAAACTTCTGCGAATCGTCGTCCTCGGGAAATACAACGTTCCGTTCTCGAAACGGAATTCCGTCGCCGTTCCGTCCGCCTCGACGTAAGAAACGCTATCCGTATTCCGTATCGAAAAAGAGGACAACGTCAACGCTCCCTCCTCTATCCGCAACGTCGCACCGTTTTCGTCTGAAGTAAATTCTCCCCATGCGCCGTCCACGCTCCAAATCGAACGGAAATCTTTTCTGTACGGAGCAAATCCTATCGACTCCCTCGGAAGATCGAAAGTAAAACCGCCCAAAATAGGAATCAAAGCGTAGCTCGCCATAGAGCGCGCGTAATTGTTACCGCACTCGAATTCGTTAAACGGGTTGCGTTTTTCGCCGTCAAAACGCTCCCGAACGGCTTTAACGACCTTTTCTCCGTCTTGCGTTCTTCCTCGCGAGAACAACAAACCTGCGAAAGCATACTCGAATCCCGTCATCGTTTCTTCGCAATACGCCACCGGAATTTTCGGTTTTTCCGCGTCGTCCGAATAGGCGCAAATGACGGTACCCGCTTCGTCGTCCAAGGAGAATACGCGCCAAGGATTGACGAAATTCCGCATCGTCGGCTTAAAATTCCGTTTCATCATTTCGCCGAGCGCGCTTTGAATCTGTTCGGCGTCGAAAACGTCGCCGAGTCCTAAAATATCGGCGTGCCATTGCGCCAAAAGCTGATCGACGGAAGAACCGTTTCCGATTTGGTATTTGATTTGCTGCGCTTCCTCGTTCCAATACGCGTCGGACGCGCCGAAACGATCGGTAAGGCTCTTATCCGACAAATCGATTCGTTGAATGAAATACTTCCCGTTGAACAAATGCTCTTTCGTCCAAGCGCGACCTTTTTCGAACAGAGCTTCATACGCACGGGCACTGTCTTTGTCGCCCAAAAACTCCGCCATTTCCGAAGCCGCTTTCAATGCCGCAAGATACATACCTTCCAGCCACGCGGACGGACCGAACAGCTCCATATCGAGGGTATGATGTTGTCTTCCCTCCAAAACGCCGTCCTTATCCCGATCCCAAGCGTCGGGATTTTTATCGCTCCAAGCGTATTCCAGCACCTTTTTCACGGATTCCCATTTCGATTGCAACCAACGCGTATCCCCGGACAATTTCCATTCCCGATACGTTTTCAGCACCGCACCCGTTTGCCCGTCCAAACACGCACGAAAATCGTGTACGCCTCTGCCGAGCGGCAACTGCAACCGAAACGCCATTCTTCCGTCCGTATCGGTACAATACTTAAACTCGTTTTCTCTTATGCTTCTTTCCAATTTCGGAAACAGGAAACAGAGTGCATAGGCATAATTCCAAACGTGTTGACAAGTCCCCTCGCAAGAACCGCCCGACTCGTGCACGCCTTCCCAGCCGTAGAACGAACCGTCTTCCAAACGCCAAACCGTAGGCGATTTCAAAACGGACAAATTCGCCGATGCGGCGTCCAATACGCATTCTGGAACAGACGAACCGTGCAGAATATCTTTGAATTTCAACGTACGGTTATACAGGTCCGTAAAATGCGACAATGCGTAATACGCGGACGAAAGCGAATCCTCGAATAAAGTCGCATAATAATTTTTCCAACTTTTATGTTTACCGTTCTCGTCTTTGCATTCGTTCCAATAATTATAATTATTCGGCACGTTCCAACTAAGAACAAACCTTGCTTTTTTTCTTTCGTTCGGCAACACGTCCAAAGTAACGCCGAGGCTGCCCGTATCTCCTACGGCATCCGTATCGCCTATGCCGTTCGTTTCATAAATTCTATCGCATAAAGGAGCGACTTTGTCGAAATCGTTCCAAAACGTTACAAGTCCGTCCTGCCAAGTGCCGCGATACCAATACGTCTGCACGAAAGCGTTCGGGGAATCCGTGGCAACGGTTAAATCTCCGTACGACAAATCGTCTTTATCGACTGCCGCATGCGACAATTTCAACGCGCGAACGCCGTTTCGACATACCGACTCGTTTTTCGTCGCCGCAAAAGGATTTGTACAGGACAAAACCACTTGATACGAAACGACTTCGGGCGAAGTATTTTCAATCTCGATTTCAAAAAAAGCCGCAGGAATACTCGAATCGTCGTCCGCCCCGGGAATCAACGGGTTAAACGCCGTCATCGTTACCTTGCCGGGAAACTCCGGATCGGTAAAGCGCAACGTTGCGATAGGAAACGAGCCGTCGAACTCTACGTTTCTGAAATGCGGAAAACCGCACATATGGTCGCTGCTCACGCCTCTGCCGTAATTTTTGCCGTACTGTCCCGTCAAGTCTTTTTGCCAATCCCCGTGCAGAACTCTCGAAATCGTTTTTCCGTCGG
Organism: uncultured Clostridia bacterium; assembly: GCA_964515795.1. GTDB lineage: Bacteria > Bacillota > Clostridia > Christensenellales > Borkfalkiaceae > Scatosoma. Next base: position 9,404 of record CAZEVL010000053.1, read on the forward strand.
TTAGCGCTTTCACGGCAAAATGCGAATAGCCGTTCACGCTGCCTTTCGACGGACGATTAAAAATTTCCCAATCGATTAACGACCCGTTCCCTGCCAAACCGATGCAACCGCTGCCTATTCCGCCGAGCGGAAAAGAAATCTCTTTTTGTTGCGCATTCTTGTAATTCATCTATTTACCTCCAAACAACGCTATTTACACGCCGCTGTACGCCGAAAAGCCGCCGTCTACGGGAATCACCGTACCCGTCACAAAACCGCTCGCATTGTTGTCCGAAAGCCAAAGTAAGCAGCCGATAAGGTCGGAAATTTCGCCGAATTTTTTCATCGGGGTAGCCGCTAAAATCT
>CAZEVL010000054.1:0-8879 GCA_964515795.1 uncultured Clostridia bacterium
TTCCCCGAAGACAATACGATCATTTCCGTAAACTCGGCTTACGGCGGAAACGTATTGCTCGGTAAAAAATGCTTTGCTCTTCGTATCGCTACCAACCTCGGTAAGCAAGAAGGCTGGATGGCGGAACACATGCTTATTCTCGGCGTAAAGCGTCCTCAGGATAAGGAAATGAAGTACGTTGCGGCTGCGTTCCCTTCCGCTTGCGGTAAGACCAACCTTGCTATGTTGATCCCCCCTAAGCAGTATTTGGACGCAGGTTATCAAGTACAGTGCGTAGGCGACGATATCGCTTGGATTCGTGTAGGGGAAGACGGCAGATTGTGGGCTTGTAACCCCGAAAACGGTTTCTTCGGCGTCGCTCCCGGTACGAACGAAAAATCCAACCCCAACGCACTCGCATCGACGAGAGAGGGTACGATTTTCACGAACGTTGCGCTCAACCCTGCGGATAATACCGTTTGGTGGGAAAAATTGACGAAGGAAGCTCCTGCGGAACTTATCGACTGGACCGGTAAGCCTTGGACGCCCGATTGCGGACGTAACGCGGCTCATCCCAATTCCCGTTTCACCGCTCCTGCAAAGAACTGTCCTTGCATCTCCCCCGAATTCAATTCCAAGGCAGGCGTTCCTCTTTCCGCGATTATCTTCGGCGGCAGAAGAGCAACGACGACCCCGCTCGTTTACCAGTCCAGAGATTGGAATCACGGTACGTTCGTAGGTACGATTATGTCCTCCGAAACGACGGCGGCTGCGACCGGTGCGGTAGGCGTGCTTCGTCACGATCCTATGGCGATGAAACCGTTCATGGGTTATTCCGTAGACAAGTACTTCCAGCATTGGATCGACATGGGTGCGAAAGTGGAAGAAAGCAAGCAACCTAAGATCTTTAACGTAAACTGGTTCCGTCAGGACGAAAACGGCAACTTCATGTGGCCCGGTTTCGGTGACAATATGCGTGTACTCGACTGGATTTTGGACAGATGCGAAAACAAAGTGGAAGCACAGGAAACGGCTATCGGTTACGTGCCTTACGCAAAAGACATCAACATCGAAAATTGCGATATCACGGCGGAAACGCTTGATAAGCTCCTTGTTGTAGATAAAGCTCGTTGGGCTGCGGAAGCGGAAGAAATTACCGCTTACTATGCGGATAACTTCGGCGACAAGATGCCTAAGGAAATTATGGCAAACCTTGAAATTCTTAAAAAGAATTGCGCTGAATAATTTTTAACGACGATAAACTCCCGTTGAGATTTTCGACGGGAGTTTTCTTTATTCGTATGGAGGTAGAATGTGAAGAAGGTTTTAATTTTGTCGGGCAGCCCTCGAAAGGGGAATTCCGATCGGCTTTGCGACGAGTTTGCGCGCGGAGCGAGAGAAGGCGGTAATGCCGTAGAGAAGATACGTGTGGCGGAAAAGAACGTTGCGCCTTGTCGCGCGTGCTATTATTGCAAGAACCACGGCGGAAAATGCGTGTTGCAAGACGATATGGGAGATATTTTGCAGAAGATTATCGATTGCGACGTGCTGGTTTTGTCCAGTCCCGTGTATTTTTATTCCGTTTGCGCGCAACTGAAAATCGTGATTGACAGAACGGTGGCGAGGTGGACGGAAATTGCCGATAAGGACTTGTACTATATCGCGACGGCTGCGGAAGAGGACGAGGATACTCTGGATACCACGCTTGCTTGTTTTCACGGCTTTGCGAAGTGTGTGGACGGTTATGAGGAAAAGGGTACGTTGTACGGGAAAGGCGTTTATGAAAAGGACGATATAGAAAACAGGTCGGAGCTTTTGCAAATTGCTTACGAAATGGGTTTGTCCGTACACAATTAAAAGAAAAACGCCGCGGCATTTTGCCGCGGCTTAAAGTTTGTAACGATAAACGCCTTGGAAACTTGTTCCAAGGCGTTTACCTATATGATAAGGGGGAAAATGATGAGCTGTTTTATGTCTATCGATTACCCACAACCGATTTACAAATATATTTTAACATAAAAGAATATATTTGTAAAGAATTTTTTTAAGAAAAATTTTTTTTCTTAAAAAGTATATGAATTGCGCAAAAAATGTTATAAAATAACAAAATAACATAAAAAACGACAGAATTCACAATATTTTGCATAAAAAACAAGCTAAAAATACGGAAAGGATGTAAGAGAAGAGGGAGATGCATAAGGCGACGTTTAATTTTTTTCGTTTTAATCCGGCGAAGTAAACCGCGCCGATATAAAAAACGGTTTCCGAGGTGCCGTATACGACGCATGCGCAACGCGAAACGTAGTTGTCGACGCCGTACTTTTCTAAAATTTCCGTCAATACGGCGACGGAACCGCTCCCCGAAAGCGGTTTGATAAGTACCAGCGGAGCGATTTCTTCCGGTACGCCGAAGAAGGAAAAAATCGGTTGCAGACACTGCGTAAGGAAATTGCCTATGCCGCTGACGTCCAACAGCTTGCACAACATCGTTACGGCGGCGATATACGGAAAGACGGATACGACGAGCGGAATCGCGCCCTTCGCACCTTGCGTAAAACTTTCGTATACGCGTACTTTGCGGAAAAGTGCCAGCAGGAACGAGCCTAAAAACAGTAACGGGACGAGCAAAGCGAGAAATTTATTCATCGCGTACCTGCTTTGCGTATTGTTTTAGCTTTTGAAAAAACGAACGGGGCATGTACGTGATGATCGGATATTCGTTTCGGGTGTAGCGTCGCCCAAGTCAAAAAGGCGGCGAGAGCGGTGGAGAAACAGGTCACGAGGAACGTGGGCAGCAGGACGTCGTTGGGGGTTGCGCTTTGCATGGCGAGTCGCATGCTGATGACGGACGAAGGGAAAATTTGCAACGAAGTGGCGTTTAATACGAACAGCATTGCCGATGCGTATTCTGCGTTTTCGGTTTTGTCTAAGCGTTGCGCCGCTCGAACTCCGTACGGAGTCGCCGCCCCGGATATTCCCAAAAGGTTGACGGAAAAATTCATGCAGACGTTTTGCAAGGCGATTTTATCATCGGTTTTCAAAAGTTTTTTTACGAGCGGTTGCAACAGCGCGGATATGCCGCGAGTTACGCCGCTGTCTTCCCACAGGTGCATCAATCCCATCCAAACGGCGTGGGAGGCGATGAGGGAGAAACAGAGCGTCGCACTTTTTCCGGCGCCGTCTAAAAGCGTTTGTAGGAATCCGTTCGGGTCTACGAAGAGTAGGCAAGCCGCGGAGAGTATAAAGATTAAGCCGAAAAGGATATTCATAGCGTAAGTATATGCGCACGGCAAGCGAGAAATGATAGGATAGAAGGGAAAATACGGCGTTTTTTCGTTCTCGGAGGAAAAACGGAAAGAAAACAGTTTACTTTTCTATGGAAAAGTAGTATAATTTATCCGTATAATACGACCATAAAGGAGAAAAAGATATGGCGAAGAAACCTTATTACATTACGACGGCGATTGCGTATACGTCGGGCAAACCGCATATCGGGAATACGTACGAGGCGATTTTGGCGGATTCGATCGCTCGTTTTAAGCGTAAGGAAGGCTATGACGTGTTCTTTCAGACCGGCACGGACGAACACGGTCAAAAAATTCAGGAAAAAGCGCAGGCGGCAGGGGTTACGCCGCAGGCGTTTGTGGATAACGTCGCCGGGGAAATTCGCGGGGTTTGGGATCTCGTGAATACCTCTTACGATAAATTTATCCGTACGACGGACGAAGCGCACGTAAAGCAGGTTGCGAAAATTTTCAAAAAGTTTTACGATCAAGGGGATATTTATAAAGGGTATTACGAGGGCATGTATTGTACGCCTTGCGAATCGTTTTGGACGGAGAGCCAGCTTGTGGACGGAAAATGCCCCGATTGCGGCAGAGAGGTGAAGCCTGCGAAGGAAGAGGCGTATTTCTTCAAAATGAGCAAATATGCCGATCGTTTGATCGAACATATCAACACGCACCCGGAATTTATTCAACCCGTTTCGAGAAAGAACGAAATGATGAATAACTTCCTTTTGAAAGGGTTGCAGGACTTGTGCGTTTCCCGTACTTCGTTTACGTGGGGAATTCCCGTGGAATTCGATTCTCGCCACGTGATTTACGTTTGGTTGGACGCACTGAGCAATTATATTACGGGGCTCGGTTACGACGTGGACGGCAAACACGGCGAAAATTATAAAAAATATTGGCCTGCCGATTTACATCTTATCGGCAAGGATATTTTGCGTTTCCATACCATTTATTGGCCTATTTTCTTGATGGCGTTGGGAGAACCTCTTCCGAAACAGATATTCGGACATCCTTGGCTGTTGCAGGGCGACGGCAAGATGAGTAAATCCAAGGGTAACGTAATTTATGCGGACGATTTGGCTCGTTTGTTCGGCGTGGACGCAGTGCGTTATTTCGTGTTGCACGAGATGCCGTTCGATAACGACGGGCAGATCACGTGGGAGCTTGTGACCGAGCGTTTCAATACCGAACTCGCAAACGTACTGGGGAATTTGGTCAGCCGTACGATTGCGATGATCGAGAAATATTTCGGCGGAAAGGTAGTAAAGGCGTTACCGCAGAACGAGCAGCTTCCCGATGCGGAGTTTAAGGCGACGATTACGGGTACGGTTGCGAAAGTACATGCGAAAGCGGACGAGCTTCGTATCGCAGACGCTATTACCGAGGTGTTCGCGTTGTTCCGCCGCGCCAACAAGTATATCGACGAAACGATGCCTTGGGCGTTGGCAAAAGACGAGACGCAAAAAGGCAGATTGAACGACGTGTTGTACAACCTTGCGGAAGCGATTCAAATCGGTGCGTCGTTGTTGGATAGCTTTATGCCGGAAACGAGCGAAAAAATCTTTGCGGCGTTCGGCGGAACGAGCCGTAGTTTGGAGGAATGCACGCGTTTCGGTCTGCGGGAGTCCGTGGAGGTAACTTCGATTTCTCCGTTGTTCGCACGGCTTGATTTTAAGGCGCTTTCTTCCGAAATCGAAAAAATTCGCGAGGCGCAAGCGGCGGCGTATGCGGCGGAAACGGCAAAGACCGCGCCCGTCGACAAGAAAGAGGAGAATAAATCGGAGGCTGCGGCAGAGGATAAGACGGAAAAGACCCCCGAAATCACCATTGACGACTTTTTGAAGGTACAGCTTCGCGTCGGAGAAATCATTGCTTGCGAAAAGGTGGAAAAATCCTCTAAATTGTTGCACGAAACGGTAAAATTCGGCGATGAGGTTCGCTCCGTCGTTTCGGGAATCGCAAAACATTACAAACCCGAAGAAATGGTAGGTAAAAAGGTCGTGTTCGTCACGAACCTTGCCCCCAGAAAAGTCTGCGGCATATTGTCCGAGGGCATGATTTTGGCGGCAGAGGACGAGAGCGGTAAACTTGCGTTGATTGTTCCGGATAAGGACGTGGACAGCGGTACGCAGTTGGGTTAATATGTTTATCGACGTACATTGTCATTTGACGGGGGCGGAGTTCGAACCGCTCGGCGGCATCGAAGGCGTGTTGGCGCGTATGCGCGAAAATAACGTCGGGGCCGCGATATGTTCGGGTTTCGACGCGGATTCTTCGTTGCGAGCCAAGGAACTCAGTGAACGTTACGACGAGATTTATTTTTCGGCAGGTTTCCATCCGAGCGAGTTGCGTAAATACAAATCCGGGGATTTGGAGCGTATCCGCGCGCTCTGTGCGCATGAGAAATGCGTTGCGCTCGGGGAAATCGGGTTGGATTATCATTTCGAGGATAATCCTTCGCCCGAAACGCAGAGAGAGTTTTTTGTCGCACAGCTTCGGATCGCGGACGAGGCGGGACTTCCCGTCGTCTTGCACAGTCGAGACGCGGCGCAGGAAACATTGGAGCTTTTGACGCAAAACGCGGCGTTGCTCGGCAAAGGCGGTCTGTTGCATTGTTATTCGTATTCCGCGGAAATGATGGAAAGATTTATGTCGCTCGGATTGGACTTTTCCTTCGGCGGCACGTCTACTTTTAAGAATGCGAATAAGGTACAGGAATGCGTTAGACGCATACCTGCCAGTCGCATTTTATCGGAAACGGATTGTCCGTATTTGACGCCCGTGCCCTTTCGGGGGACGTTTCCGAACGAGCCTAAAAACGTAAAGTACGTCGTCGAGAATATGGCGACGCTTCGAAATGAGAACGAGGAGGCGCTTCGAAAGCAACTTTTGACGAACGCGAGGAGGTTGTTTTTTAAGCTGAAATAATCGAATGGAAGAAAAGAAACAAGTGGAACAACAAGGCGAACAGAGCGGTGGAAGACGTCGCCGTCATAGGCATAAATCGAGCGGAGGACAAACGTCCAATGCTTCGCAGACGGCGCAATCGAATGCGCAACAATCGGTGCAGAGTTCGCAAAACGTACAAAAACAAAATAATCAAAACGGTCAAAATAAGCCGAAGAACAGACAGAATGCGGGCAAGCAAAATGCGCCTAAACAAGGGAATAAGCAAAACACCCCTAAAAATCAAGGCAAGGAACGTCCCGTTCAGCAAAAGAAGGAAGAGAATCGCAAGGATACGTATGCGTATACTTTGGACGGGAATTTGTATATCAATTTGACGAATAAATGTTCCAACGGCTGCGATTTTTGCGTGCGAAACGAGAAGTCCAGCTATTACGGCAACTATTTATGGCTTCGTCACGGCGATCCTGCGGCGGAAAAAGTAATTGCCGCCGTAAAAGGAATGGGGGATTTGACGCGTTTCAAAGAAGTCGTGTTCTGCGGCTTCGGAGAGCCGACGTATAAAATGTCGGAAATGTTGGCGTTGTGCGACTATTTTCACGAAAAAGGATTAAAGACTCGGTTGAACACCAACGGACAAGGCAACTTGATCAACAAACGCGACGTTACGCCCGAGCTGAAAGGAAAAATCGATTTCGTAAACATTTCTTTGAATGCGTCTTGCGTGGAAAAATATCAACCGATTTGTCGCTCGCAATTCGGAGAAGCGGGGTTTAGCGGCTTGCTTGAATTTGCGAAGCTTTGCCGTAAGAACGGTGTGGCGTGTCGTTTTTCCATCGTGGACTGTATCGGCGAAGAGGAAATCGAGGCTTGCAAACGCCTCGCCGAGAGCGTGAAGATTCCTCTGTACGTCAGAAAATATATCACTGATTCCTAAGGAGCGTGTATGCAGGAACTCCGTACGGTGCTTGAAAAGCACGGATTTCATTTCAAAAAACAGTTCGGGCAGAACTTTATTTCGGATACAAACTTGTTGCGTTCCATCGTCGAGGCGTCCGGTATCACGGCGGATACGACGGTGGTGGAGATCGGTTGCGGTGCGGGTACGTTGACGCGCGCGCTTGCCGAATCGGCAAAAAAAGTATACGCCTTCGATATCGACCGAGATTTGCAACCCGTTTTGGCGGAAACGCTGGCAGGGGTGGAGAACGTCGAGGTGATTTTTCGGGACTTCAATAAATTGAATTTGCGAGAATTCGAATCGGAAATCGAACCGTATACCGTTGTGGCGAATTTGCCTTATTATATCACGACACCGCTCGTTACGAAGCTTTTGGAAGAGAGTGAAAAAGTGCAAGGGCTGTCGATTATGGTACAGGAAGAGGTTGCGGAGCGGTTTTGTGCGAAGGAAAACACGTCGGAATACGGTTCTATCACGGCAGCGATTGCCTTGAAGGGCAATGCGAAAATCGTGAAACGCGTTTCGAGAAACTTGTTTTATCCTCGTCCGAACGTGGATTCCGCAGTGGTAAAAATCGAATTCGAGCGGGGCAGGGTTGCAGTGAAGAACGAAAGGGCATATCGACAAACGGTGAAGTGCGCCTTTTTGAACAGACGAAAGACGTTGGAGAACAATCTTGTTAACTGTTTCGCTTTGAATCGAGAACAAGCGAAATTCGTTTTACAAAAAGCGGAAATCGACGAAAAAGCACGCGGGGAAACGCTTTCTCCGCAACGCTTGGCACGGCTTTCGGACGTTTTGTTGGAAGAAGGCGCAATCAAATTATAAAACGGCGAGAAGGCGTCCGAACGAAATTTCGTTCGGACGTTTTTCATATACGAAAAATCCGACGTCAACAAACGTCGGATCGAAAAATATAGGAAGTGTTCGAAAATGCAAAATGTCGTTGCGTTTTCTTGCGAAGGGTGCGCTCGGTATAGCTTAGCAAATGATTGACCTTAATAAAAATATTTGCCGTATTTATCCAAAACCTCGCGGATTTTTTGAGGGTCGAATTTCGGTTTATGATTTCCGTCCAAAAGTCCGTTGGTTTCTTGTTCCACGTCGGTCAGTTGCGTATAGCAATAGCCGCAAAATCCGCATTCCGAGATGTTTTTATAAATTCTTTCGAATCTCGCCATAAACGCGTCTACGTCGGCTTCCGCACCGTGATATACCCAACCGCGGTCGGTTGTGAGGGCGAACCCGCCGAATTCGGTAAGCATAATCGGTTGCCCGACAAACTTATTGCCTCGTGCCATAACGCGTCTGCCTGCCGGCACGAGCGTTTCGAGATCGTCCGAAAACTTTTCGGGGAACTCGTCCGCATACTTGGAATAATCGTGAATGCCGATAATGTCCGAAAGCTCCAAATTTTCCCAACCGTCGTTGGTGATGACCAAACGAGTGTCGTCGAGCGATTTAATCAGCCAATATGCCGATTTCGCAAGCGCTTGTTCTTGTACGTTATGCTGAATTTCTTTTACGCCCCAGCTTTCGTTGAAAGGCACGTAAGCGATAACGCTCGGGGAATTATAGACTTTCTTTACGATGTCTTGCTGTAAATTCAACAACGCCTTTGTCGTATTCGGCATAAAGGCGTACGCGCTTGGCGTTTCCGCCCAAACGTAGAACCCCAAAGTATCGGCGTAATAATAAAGCCACGGGTCGTCTACCTTTTGATGTACGCGCATGCCGTT
>CAZEVL010000055.1:0-499 GCA_964515795.1 uncultured Clostridia bacterium
CCCACAAGATCCTTAGTCTTGCGCGTCTGCCAGTTCCGCCACGACCGCATTAACATCACTTATTATATCGTAACGTTAAGGTTTTGTCAACTTATTTTGTTGTAGTTTTTGAAAAAAGTTTTTTCTTTTTTAATTTTTTCTTGTAAAACTTTGCGAGAAGCGTGATTTTTCGGCGGAACGTTTTTTGTGTAGCCGTTGTCTATATTTTTTTAGAGAAAAATAAGAAAGCGGCTGGGAAAGAATTGACGAAAAAAGTCGAAAATGCTATAATACCAAAGAAAAAGTTCGGAGGGGGCTTATATACCGTCATAACGCGAGGTTATGACCGATAAGCGATTCAAACACGGCTTTTGCCGTGTACGATACAAAAATAAACGTTAGGAGTATCTTATGAAAAAAACAGTTGTTGCCGTTTTGGCAATATTGACGGCGTCTTTTACGTTGACGTCGTGTGACGGACTTCCGTTTTTAGGCGGAAATCAATCGTCGACAAGTACGG
>CAZEVL010000055.1:599-8550 GCA_964515795.1 uncultured Clostridia bacterium
AAAGTTCGTCTTCGTCCGAGCTTATTTCTAGTGCGGAAAGTTCGTCTTCGTCCGAGCTTATTTCTAGTGCGGAAAGTTCGTCTTCGTCCGACCTCGAATCCTCTTCGGAAAACGCTTCTTCGAATAGTTCTGCGACGGAAAGTTCTTCTTCGACGAGCGACAGCGAAAATACGCAATATACGTACAATGCGTTTAACCCCACGGAAAAAGCATTGTTCAACGAAATCCTCGGCGAAGTGATTCCTTTCCTTCCCAACAACGAATATTATGCGGAAGAATATACGTTGGATTATGAGGACGAAACGGGCGAAGGCGAATACGGAATCAATTTCTATACGTACGGAAATACGGAAGCCGAATTTAACGCATATCGTGCGAAATACGAGGCAGAGTACACGTTTGCGGAGAGTTATGAGGACGATTACGGCGATACGTGGTATTGTTATGACGCGGCAGATTATTACGTAGATATGGTTTACTACGAATATGAAGGCGAAACAGTCATGGACTTATATGCGTACATAATCGCGGATATGGACGATATAAACGGCGGATCGTCGAACGGCGGAAGCTCTTCGAACGACGTGGATTTGATTACCAACGAAGGGAAAGGCTTGCCTACGGGTACGAACGGCGTTTATAACGTCGATTTCACCAAGGCGGAGCATGTGAAAAACGTTACCGACCAAGGCTACTACGAGGACGGTTGCCCGACGACGGGAAAAGTGAACGTTTTGGTTATTCCCGTGGAATTTACCGACGTTACCGCGGCGAGCAAAGGGTATTCGATCGATAAGATTAAAAATGCCTTCAACGGCGGCGAAAGCGGTGCAACCTATACGTCCGTAAAGGATTTTTATGCTGTTTCCAGCTACGGAAAGCTCGATTTGACGTTCACGGTTTTGGATAATTGGTTTAAGCCTTCGAAAGCGAGCACCTATTATGCGGAACAAACGACGACGCTTTACGGGACGGAGCTTTTTATCGGCGACCAGATGATTATGGACGAAGCTTTGTCGTATTTGGCTGCGACGCTGGATTTGACGACGTTCGATTCCGACAGCAATCAATTTATCGACGCCGTCGTGATGATCAATACGTTGGACGTCAACGCCGAAGAAACTTTCCAATGGGCATACAGATATTGGAATATGTACGCCGACGACAACGGGGAGTATTACGAATACGACGGTGTATCCGCCAACGATTATCTTTGGGCTTCTTACCAATTTATGTTGGAATCCTATAACAATGAGGGCGATGCGATCTATACCGATTCTACCGTGATGAATACGTACACGTATATCCATGAATTCGGTCACGTGCTCGGTGCGGACGATTATTACGATACTTCGTATTCGGAAACGGAGCATTCCCCCTTGGGCGGTTGCGACGTCATGGACAGCATGCTCGGGGATCACAACCCGTACACGAAGTTCAACTACGGTTGGTTGACGACTTCGCGTTTGGTGGTTGCGGAAGAGAGCGTAACGCTTACGTTGGACGATTTTTCCAAAGCGGGCGACACGATTATCATCGCAAACAACTGGGACGAAAAACTCGGCGCATATCAGGAATATTACGTGGTGATGTACTATTGCGGCGTGGGGTTGAATAATCTCGATAGCGATATGGGATATTTCAGCTGCGACGGTATCGTGGTGTATCACGTCAACGCGTCTTTGTATAAGGAAGAATACGACGGAGAAACGTATTATGACGTATATAACAACAATACGGATTCTTCCGACGATTACGGCACGACGGACGATTTGATCGAGTTTGTAAAATGTACGAGTACGGAAGCCGACGGAACGTTCACGTATATAGTAGGCGACAGTCTTTCGTCTACGCTCACCGACGATCAAGGCAATAAAATTTCCTATACCTTTACGGTAGACAGCTTAACGAATACGACGGAAACGACGACGGGACAGGCAACGTTGACGTTTACGAAGAACAATTAAGCCGAAAAGCAAACGGATAAAGAAATACGCCCCGAAAGCGATAAACGCTTTCGGGGCGTAAGTTTGTTCGGATAAAATTATGCCCGTTCGGGTTTGATGCACTCTCCCGTGGCGGCACTTTGAAACAGCACGAAGAAGCCCTCGTTTTCCCGTAGGGGGGAAAGCGGCACGAAGGAGCAAACGTCTTTAATTTCCTCGGGCGGTTGCTTGCCGTGTTCCGCGGCGAGTGCGTAACATATATATTTTGCTCGTTCCTCTACGTAGACTACGCCGACAAGGTATAACGGCGTTTTGGCTGTACCTTTCAGACGTATCCATTCGCTGCAAGAAAATACGCCGTTGAGCGTTTTATCTCTCGGATACGTCTTGAAAAGCGTATCGAGTTCTTCTTTTACTGCGCGATAATATCCGTCGTCGTCCGTCTTAAACGCGCGGCGTACGCCGTCAGCATTTGCATTTTTTTCAGCGTCGTTCCTTTTCGTCTCGCTCGGCTTTTCAGTTCCGCTTTCAAAACGTGCATGGCTTTGAGCTTTTGAAGACTGCTCTTGTTCATCGTTTTCCTCCTGCAAAAAGTAATTTTCCGTTGCTACCGTATCGTCTTTGTAAACGTTGTCCGTGGGGGGTATGTCTGCATTGAGCGGCATTTGATTTCCCGTGTCTTTCGAAGGAGTCGACGCGGACACGGTAGGCTCTTCTGTAAGCTGCGCGTTTGCGCTTGCAAAGGCGTTTTCTTGTCGAGAAGTCGGGAAGACGGGCGGCAGGGTTGCGTTGAGAATGGAACGCCAGTCATAGGAACGGTTTCCGTTGATGCCGTATGCGATCGGCGTGACGTCGTTTTTGACGTAGCAGACGACGGCGCAGAAGCCTTCGGATACGTCGAGGTCGGATAAGAGATTGAATAGGCTCTTTCCACGCAGAGCGAGCATTTCCGTTTTGCCTTTGCCGTCCGACAACAGACAATAATATTCCCCGAGGGTGAGCGGCGCGAAGTTGATGACGGAAACCTCCACGGCGATGTTTTTTCCGTATTGTTCGATTTTGACCAGTCCCGAAAGGGTTTTTCCGTCGCCCGAAAAGCCTTGCTTGACTTGGCGCAGGATACACATTTTTTTGATATAATTCATACTACACCTGACAGTTATCGGTTTATTGCGATTATAGCGTTTTTTGCGTGCGGAAATATGTATGTTTTATAGGGATTGTGGCTCTTTTTGACGAAAATTTCATCGAGAAAAACAAAAAACGGAAATAAATATATTGACCTATCCGAAAAATTATCGTATAATAATAGAGTATTAAACGGACGGAGGCGGAACGTGAAAGGACGTTGGCGAACGTTGTGCAGAATATTGACGACTTTGCTTTGCGTTGCCGTAGTTTTGTGGATATTTTCCAACTCTTTGCAAACGGGTGAGGAGTCTGCGGCGCAAAGTTCTTCCGTAGTGGATCTCGTACAGACCGTCGTAAAAACGTTTGCGCCCGATTCTTGGGTGGCGAACGCCGCTGACGAGGCATACGACGAATTGCATTTTATCGTGCGTAAATTGGCGCATTTTTCGGAGTTTGCGTTGTTCGGCTTTTCGTTGGCGTTGTGCTATACGAGCTGGACGTTCGAAAAGAGGTTTTGTTTCCTCCCGTTTACGCTACTAGTATGCGTACCGCTTGCGGACGAGGGGATTCAGCGTTTTACGGCGGCACGGGCGGCGCGATTTACCGACGTATTGATCGATTGCTGCGGCGGTGTTTTCGGCTTTTTGTTTGCCGCGGCGATTTTGTTTCTCGTATATAAAATTTCAAAAAACAGAAAAAGGAGACGGATATGACGCAAGAGAGTCTGGAAGTTGCTTTGCTGAAATATAACAAAAAAACATGGTGCAAGAGCGCATTGCTCGGTTTTTTTATCGGGCTTGCGGTAATCGTGCCGGGCATTAGCGGTTCTACCGTGGCGATTATTTTTAAGCTGTACGATCAGTTTTTGTACGCCGTCGGGAACTTGTTCAAAAAATTCAAACAATGTTTTACGTTTTTGTTGCCGATCGGTATCGGCATCGTCGTCGGCGTGTTGCTCGGGTTTGTGACCGTGAAACAACTGCTCGAAGTGTTGCCGTTTGCCATCGTGTGTTTGTTTGCCGGGTTGATGAGCGGTGCGTTCCCTGCGGTGAAAGACGAGCTTGCCGGGGCAAAAATGACGGCAAAACGTATCGCGTTGTTCGTAGCGGGATTGTGCATACCCGTGGTGATGGGCGTGCTTTCGGCGGTGTTGACCGAACAGGGAGGTGCGGACCGATTCGCCGTCGTGGAATGGTGGCACGTGGCGCTGGGACTCGTAATCGGCGCGGTGGTCGGTGTCACGCAGATCGTACCCGGACTTTCCGCAAGCGCGTTTTTGATGGCGATCGGTTGGTTCGGCGGACTTATCGACAGCGTCGGTATGACTTACTGGAAAGCCAATCCGTCGATATTTTTTGTGTATGCCGCGCTCGGTATCGGATTTTTAATCGGTTTTATCGCATTTTCCAAATTGCTTACGCATTTGTTTGCGGTTGCACGGCATACCTCGTATTCGATGATTGTCGGCTTGTCGCTCGGTTCGATCGTTTCCGTGTTTTGCAACGGCGATATCATGGAAGTGTACGTCGGTTGGGCGTCGAACGGCGTGTCGGCGTTGGATTTGGTTTTGGGGGTAGTGTTGTTTGCCGCAGGTGCGGTCGGGGCGTATATGCTCGTACGATACCAGCGAAAAAAGGACGCGGAGCAGAAATAACGAACGGCGGCGTATTCGTTTCGTGCGAGTAGCCGCTTTTTCAGGTAAGTATGAAAATATGGCGAGAATTGAAAAATTGGATTAAGAGAATCGACCGTGAGAGCGGCTACGTTTGCGACGCTTGCGGAAAAGAGATTTTCGATTATCCGTTGCATAGGCTCTGCGAGGAATGCGCCGCAAAACTTCACCGCAACGACGGAAAGACATGTCCGAAATGCGGCAGAAAAACGATTTCCGACGGCGTTTGTTTGACGTGTAAGCGGAAATTGCCCGAGTTCGCTTTCGGGTTTTCTCCGTTTGAATACAACGGTACGACGGCTGCGTTGATCAATCGTATCAAAAACGGCAACCCAACGTTGGCATACTTTTTCGGGGCGGAGATGGCGGAATGTATTCTGAGCCGTTGCGACGGGCTTTCCGATTTCGCTTTCGACGGGAACGATATTGTCGAGCCGCAAAATTCCGTCCTGATAGTTCCCGTTCCCATGTCGGGCGTCGATTTGTTGGAGCGTGGCTATAATCAGTCGGAGGAACTTGCACAGGTCGTGTTTTCCGTTTTTCAGGCGCGAGGGTATGCGGCGGAGCTGGACACGGGCGTATTGATTAAACGTAAAGAAACGCGCTCGCAAAAGCAGTTGAGTTACGCGGAACGTGCGGAAAACGTCGCAGGAGCGTTTCATGTACAAAAACGGTTGTCGTGTAGAAATCGGGTCGTGTTATTGATCGACGATATTTTGACGACGGGCGCGACGGGTAACGAGTGCGCCGCAAGATTATACGGCGCAGGTGCGAAAGAAGTACTGTTTTTGACGGCGGCATCGCTTGCGGAACAGAAATGATAGAAGACTCACAAGAAGCGTCTGCCTTCGAGAAAGAATTTCCAACGTGCGGAAGAAATCTGTTCGATACGCGCATAATCGGACGCGGTGTGCAAAATGTAATTCTCTCCGAGATAAACGGCGACGTGTCCGACTCGCTCGATGCCGACGTTGTAACGCCGTTGTTCGTTGGTGAAATATAGGCAATCTCCGCGTTGCAGGTCGGATTTGGCAACCTTTGTTCCTTGCGAAAATTGCGTGCGAGTCGTGACTTGAAGCAGTGTGCCCGCGCCTTTGTAAAAGACGTATTGAACGAGAGAGGAACAGTCGAATTTCTGCGACGTGAAGCCTTTCAAGAAATTCCCTTTTCCGTCGTGCAGACGTACCGCGCCGTATACGTAGGGCGTGCCGATAAGCTTGTAGGCTTCCGCTAAAACGTTTTCCGTTTCCGCTACGGGACTGTTTTTAATAGAAAAGACAGCCGCGTAGGAGACGGGCAGGTATGCGATATGATTTTTGTAATAAATTTTATATCGGTTGTTTGTTTTCGAGATAACCGCGTACACGGTATCCTTTTCTGCGATGCCTAAAATTTGTGAATTCGTACCTGTCCCTGCCCGAATATTTACCTTGTCCGCGGTGCAACGTATGTATTGCGTATAGCTCGTTTGCGTTGGCTGTTCGACGGGGATTTCGTCGTCGGAACTATCCGTCGTGTCGGACGAAGCTTCCGACACGCTGCTTTGCGGCTCGTCGTAGGAATCGACTTTGGAACTTTCGACGGGAGTCGTACTTTCGGGGACGGGAGATTCCGATTCCGAGCTTGACGCGGTAGAAACGTTACACGCCGAAAAAGCCGCGGAAAGGGAAAGGATGCAGGCGAAAAGGAATATGCCTGAAAAACGCTTATTTGTCATAAGACCTCCTAAGAGAAAACTTTGGAGTATAGTATAACGGACGAGGCGTGTGTGCGCAAGGGCTGAAAACTTTCCAAAAAGGGGAAAGACTGTCAAAAAAGGCTTTTTTTGGCGGAGACGGGGAAGTTTTTGCGCGGAGTTGCCGAAATTGGGAAAACTTTCCGCAAATAAAAAGCCGCCGAACGACTGAAAAACGGCGGTGTATGCGATAAAAAGAGAGAAGGAGAAAAGTATGGAAAAATTATTGACGGATATGCATACGCATTCCTCGTTTTCGCACGACGGAAAAAACGCTTTGTCGGAGATGCTTTCGGCGGCGATGGAGAAAGGCGTTTGTTTTTACGGGGTGAGCGGCCATTTCGATTACGATTACGATCTTTCTAAAATGTCGGAAGAGCAATGTCTACGGACGCGGAATGCCGATCCTACGGAATATTTTCACACCGCAAGGCATTTGCAAGAGGATTACGAGGGTTGTATGAACGTTTGTATCGGCGCGGAATTCGGTTATTCCGATAAGAAAGAGGTGCAAAGTCGATATGTCGAAACGTTTGAAAAATTTCGTCCCGATTACGTAATCAATAGCGTACACGGTATCGACGGACAGGATTATGCTCGGTATACGTTTTCGCGGAACGAAAAACAGACGTATGCGGAATATTTGGGGCTTGTCCGCAGAAGCTTGGACGCTCCCTATCCGTATGACGTCGTGGGGCATTTGGAATACGTCGTTCGATATGCGCCGTTCGAGGAGAAAGAACTTCGTTTGGAGGAATTTCAAGAGAAATTGGACGATATCTTGCGGACGATCGTCGCCAAAGATAAGATTTTGGAAATCAATACCGCGACGAAGCAGTTGCCGCGCGATACGTTGCCGAATGCGGAAATTCTGCGTCGGTATTACGCGTTGGGAGGCAGAAAAATTTCGTTCGGGTCGGACGCGCACTGTGCGGAGCGTATTTTGGACAAGCGGGAGAGGACTTTGCGGCTTGCTAAGGAGATCGGTTTTACGTGCGTGACGGTGCCCTTTCGCGGAGAATATATAAAGGTGGAGATATAATATGTCAGAATTGGATCTTTTGAAAATATTGCAGGCATACGGAGAGGAAACGGAACTGGGCGATTTTACGCCCGAGGAATTGCAGGAACTGTTGGAGCGTATGGAGAACGACGGAGAACCGCTCCCGTTGACGAAAGAAGCGTTTAAGGAAAAATATTTTGCCTATTACGACGACGTCAAAGATAAGTCCTTAAAAAAGCAGGATTGGTAAACGGCGTTACGGAAAAATTTTCTGCAATCGCGGCGGAAGGTCGTTTATAGGGAATCCGTTTGCGGAAAAAAATACGGTAGATTTATCAAAATTAGATATTAAAAGCGGCAGATTTTTTTCAAATCTGCCGCGTTATAATTAAACTTATTCAATTATTAGCTGAGAGTGTAAAATAAAGTGTGTAAGTAAAAAAATAAGGCTTACACACTTTTCC
>CAZEVL010000056.1:0-8082 GCA_964515795.1 uncultured Clostridia bacterium
CGATATTTTGGATATGGACGACGTGGCGTTGGAGCTGTTGGGCGAGCTTGCCGAACGTTATCCCGAGTGTTTGACGGAGCGTTACGGCATTACCGATTTTTCCGAAAAATTGGGCATGTATGAAGCTGTTTGCAAACGGCGCGGTTTTCTTTTCCGCGGCGGCGAATTCGATTATGAGCGGGGCGCAAAGGCGATTGTGGACGATTTCCGAAAAGGCAGGACGGGCAGAATTTGTTTGGAACAAGCTTCCGATTATTCGGATTTTGAATTTTGAGGAAGAAACGAATGAAAAAGTCTTGGAACAAGGACGAGAAATTGCAATACGAACGCGTATTGCAGGGGCAAGGTTATGCAAGGATAGCCGGCGTGGACGAAGTCGGGCGAGGTCCGTTGGCAGGACCGGTGGTTTGTGCGGCGGTGATTATGCCGCTCGACGACGATTCGTTGATCGAGGGCGTGGACGACAGTAAAAAGCTTTCGGCGAAGAAACGCGAAGAGCTTGCCGAACGGATCAAAGCGCGTGCCGTCTGTTATTCGATTGTGGAAGTAGACGAGAAACAGATTGACGAAATCAATATTTTGGAAGCGACGAAGCTCGGTATGAAACGTGCGATAGAATCGTTGGAAACACCGTCCGAAGTCGTGCTTACGGACGGGAATATGACGATCGACGTGGCAACGAAACAGCATAGCGTGATTCACGGTGACGCGCTCTCTTATTCCATCGGCGCGGCGAGCATTATCGCAAAAGTGTACAGAGACAGACTCTTGGACGAATACGCCGAGACGTATCCGCAGTATGGTTTTGAAAAGAACAAGGGATACGGCACGGCGGCGCATATACAAGCAATTAAGGAGTACGGATTATGCCCGATTCACCGCAGGACGTTTACAAAAAAGTTTTAGGCAGAAAGGGCGAGAAGCTGGTGGAAGCGTATTTGGAAAAACATGGTTGCGTGATTTTGAAACGCAATTATCGTACGCCGTTCGGCGAAGCGGACTTGATCGTGCAAGACAAAGACGAAATCGCTTTCGTGGAAGTAAAGACGCGCACGGGGAGCGGATACGGTCTGCCTCGCGAAGCGGTCGGAAAATCCAAACAACGTCGCTACCTGCAAATCGCCAAGTTTTATTGGATTAAGACGGGGGAAGAGCCGAACGCACGTTTTGACGTGGCGGAGGTTTACGGCGACGGAACGATCGAATATTTTAAGAACGCCTTTTAGGCGTCGCATACAACAAGAAAAACGCCTTTTCGACAAAAGGCGTTTTTCTTTTGCCTTTCCGTTTTGTTATACTTGTCGTATGGTTGTTTATATCGAGTATGCGTTACTCGAAAACTTCATTTTGGACGGAGTATTGCTCTGGTTGGCATTGTCGACGGTAAGAATCCCCGTCAAAATAAAGCGTATCCTGTTTTCGGCGAGCGTCGGGGCGACGTTTGCCGTCCTGTATCCGTTGCTCGTTTTGCCGGATTTTCTTGCTTCGGTTTTGAAACTTTCGGCCGGCGCATTGCTGTGTTTGCTTGCCGTCGGAAGCTTGAAAAACGGAAAAGCGTGGGGCAGGTATGCGTTGAGCTGTTTATCCTTTTATGCGTATACGTTCGCTTTCGGCGGCGCGATTCTCGCGCTTTCCGACGCAACGACGGGCGAAAAGGTTCCCGTTTTGTTTGTGGCGGTCGGCTTTGTCGTGTTGACGGCGTTGTCGGTGTATTTCGTGAAAAAGCTATACGCGAAAAAGACGGAGCATCGTTACGTTTACGATTGTGTATTGGCGAAAGGCGGAAAACGCGTGACGTGTTCGGGTTTTTTGGACAGCGGCAATCGTGCCTGCAAAGACGGCGTCGCGGTCTGTTTTGTATCGTGGGAACTCGCTTTCGCGCTTTGGGGAGAATCGGCGTTGGAGGGAAAAATACCGCCAGACCGCTTGGAAATTCAGACGTTGGGCGGCAGGAAAAGCGTGCCGTTGTATTTCGGGGAGCTTTCTGTGGAAAACTGTGGAAAAACCGTACGGACGAAAGTATATTTTGCGCCGTCCGCGAATATAGTAGGTAGAGAATATCAAGTAATTTTGAACGCGCGGACGTTTGAGGACGGATAGGAGAACGAGTATGAAATTATTCGACGTTGTGAAGATTTATTTGCGAAAAATAGACCCGTTGGCGGAAAAAAGCACGGTGGATTACATCTGCGGCAACGGGGAAGCCCTGCCGCTGCCGCTCTCGGCGGAGGAAGAAGGGGAGATGTTGCGGTTGTTGTCGGAAACGGAGGAAAAGGAGCGAGCCAAGACAGAGTTGATTCAGCATAATTTGCGGCTGGTCGTATACATAGCGAAAAAATTCGATAACACGGGTGTGGATAACGACGATTTGGTGTCGATAGGTACCATCGGACTTATCAAAGCGATCAATTCGTTTAAGACGGACAAAAACATTAAGCTTGCAACCTATGCTTCGCGTTGTATCGAAAACGAGATTTTAATGTACTTGCGCAGAACGGCAAGGCTGAAAAGCGAGGTGTCCTTTGATGAGCCGTTGAATACGGATTTCGAGGGGAACGAGTTGCTTCTGTCCGACGTTTTGGGCACGTCGGCGGATACCGTGTACGGGGATATCGAATCCAACGCCGAAAAGGAGCAACTGAAAGAAGCTTTGAAAAAATTGTCCGAACGGGAGCAGAAGATCATGTTTTTGCGGTTCGGTTTGGGCGGCGGAGAGGAGATGACGCAAAAGGACGTTGCGGATCTTCTCGGCATTTCGCAGAGCTATATATCGCGGCTGGAAAAGAAAATTTTTTCGCGTTTGCGGAAAGAAATTTCAAAAATGAATTAAGTCGCCGCGTATAAAAACTTGCCGACAGGCACATACTTTTTGCAACCTTTTTTTATACATAAAAGGAGGGAGAAAAATGCAAAAAGTGGAGATCTGCGGCGTGGATACGTCGGGCTTACCGAAGCTTACGGCGAAAGAAAACGAGGAGCTGATGCTCCGATTGAAGCAGGGGGACAAACAGGCTCGGGAACGCTTTATCGTCGGAAATATGCGCTTGGTTCTGTCGTTGGTGAAGCGGTTCCGTATCAAAAATCTGGGTGCGGACGACGTGTTTCAGGCAGGTTGCGTAGGCTTAATCAAGGCGATAGACGGCTTCGATATCGGCGTCGGCGTGAAATTTTCCACCTACGCCGTCCCGATGATCGTCGGGGAGATTAAACGCTATCTTCGGGACGGGAATTCTCTTCGTGTGTCGCGCAGTATTCGGGATATGGCGTATAGGGTATTAAAAACGCGAGAATCCATCGAAGAACGCGACGAGGAAGCCACGATCGAACGGATTGCCGAGGAAATGCAGGTCGCGGAACGCGAGGTCGTGTATGCGTTGGACGCGATTTCCGATCCCGTTTCCATTTACGAACCCGTGTACAACAAATCGGGCGATACGCTGTTGTTGATGGATCAACTTTGCGACGAGAAAAATACCGACGAGATTTGGACGGAGCGAGTTGCGCTCGGCGAAGCGATGGAAAAGTTAGGGGAGCGAGAAAAACGCATTTTGTTTTTGCGGTATTACGAAGGGAAAACGCAGACGGAAATTTCGGAGGAAGTGGGTATCAGTCAGGCGCAGGTTTCGAGGCTGGAAAAGAACGCTTTGCAGAATATTCGTTTGAATATTTCGTAACTTTTTTTCACGCCGCCGCATATACTGTATAGACAAAGTATTTTGCAAGGCGGTATGGTATGGAAGTGAGCTTTTCGGAACTTCGCGCGAAAGAGGTGATCAATACGCAGGACGGCAGAAAGCTGGGACGCGTATGCGATTTGGCGTTGTGCTATCCCGAAAATCGCTGGCTGGGGATCGTCGTCCCGGGGAATCGCGGTTTCGGTAAGAAAAACGAGCTGTTTATCGAGCTGAAAAACGTGGTGAAAATCGGCGAGGACGTGATTTTGGTCAACGTGGGGTTTTCGCAAAAACAACGTTGCGGTAAACACGGACACGGTATGCCCGTTTCCTGCATAAACGCAACCATGGGCGGCGGTAATGCCGCGGGGCAAAACCGAAACTACGACGAGTTCGAGTAAGAAAACCGAACGGGCAAGCGGCACGGATATTTTCCGTGCCGCTTGCCTTTTTATACAATATATGGGTATAGTGAATTTTTATAAAAAATTAAAAAAATTCGATTTTTTTCAAAAAAGTGCTTGCATTTGTTTTTCGTTTATGCTACAATCTGTATATTGTAGAATGCGTTTTACAGTTAATTTGTGTACACGGAGGCGGATATGAGCAGAAAAGATTACAACATGGAAGAAGTCAAGGCGAAGATTTTGAGTATCGCCGCAAAGCAGTTTTTGACGGTCGGTTACGACAAGGCGACCATTTTGAAGATCGCCGCGGAGGCGAATATGAACAGCGGTACGATCACGTACGTGTTCAAAAGTAAGGAAAGCGTCGTTTGCGAGCTTGTCGGTTACGTATTGGAAGGGCAGTTCGATTTTACGGAAAAGTTTTTGAAAGGCAAAACGGACGATAAAATTTTGTTCTACGCCGCGGAAACCACCTTGCAGTTGTACATGGCGGAATCTAACGAGCACGTGCGGAAATTGTATAACGTAGCGTATTCGTTGCCGAATTCTTCCCAAATCATTTACCACACCATCACGGCAAAGCTTGAAAACATTTTCAAAGAAGCACTTCCCGATTGGCAAACCAAAGACTTTTACGAACGGGAAATCGCTTCGGCGGGCGTAATGCGTAACTTCATGTCCGTGCCTTGCGATATGTATTTCACGATGGACAGAAAGATTAAGGCGTTCTTGGAATCCACGTTGCTCTTGTATCGTTTGCCCGACGAAAAAATTCGGGAATGCATCGAATTCGTATCGCAATTCGATTTCGAGCCGCTGGCGAAACAAGTGATCGACGGAATGTTGAAATCGTTGGAAAAAATCGACAAAAAGAAATAAATACGAATGCGGAAAAAAGGAGTTGACAAGTATGGCAACGTTTGCGATAATCTTTAGCAAGCAAGCAAGCAAGCAACATACATACAGACAGACAGCTAAATACTGTCTTTTTTCCGCACGGTATATTTCGTTTGGTAAGTCGTTTCGGCTGGGCGCATCGCGCCCGTGCCGAGGCGGCTTTTATTATACAAAAATTTTAAGAAATTAAGGAGTACTTATGAAGAGAACATTTACGACAATGCTTATGACGTTTCTTCTTTGCGTCTGTGCGGTGTTCGGGTTGACCGCTTGCGACATATTTGTGCAAGAGGGACTTGAAAGCACGGTGCTTTCCGTCGAACAACAGGTATCGATTATCAACGGTACGATCGACGATATGAAAGCAACCGACGCTACGCTGAAAAACAGTATCGACGGCTTGACGACGAAGGTTACGAAGCTGGAAAGCGACCTTGAAAGCGTGAAATCCAACGTCGGCGACGTAAGCGAAGATTTGGAAAAAGAAATCGCGGACAGAAAAGCGGACGTCAAGACCTTGCAGGATAAGGACTCGGAATTGCAGACGAAAATCAACGCGCTCGAAACCGCACTTTCCGAAAAGGAACAGGGCATTAAAGAGTGGGCGAACGGCGCGTTCGTCATGGTAAGCGATTGGACTTCCTTCAAAACCGAAATCAACGCGACGATTACAGCTTTGACAAGCCGAATCGAATCGCTGGAATCCGCAGTCGGCGCAATCGATGAAACGCTTACGGAAATGCAGGCAACCGATACGTCGCTGCAAAACGGTATCGACGGTTTAACGTCGAAGGTAGGCACGCTCGAAAACGATCTCGAAGAAGTGAATAAGCAAATCACGTTTTTGCAGACCGACAGCGCGACGAAGTTGGAACTCGCAATCGTTAAAAACGACTTGGAAGAGGAAATCGACAAATTAAAAACGGATATCGTCGATATGAAAACCAAAGACAAGGAGTTGCAAGACGATATCGAAAGCTTGCAAGAAACGCTGTCGGGCAGAATCGACGACATGGTTACTTGGATAAGCGATACTTTCCTTACCGTAGAAAGTTGGAATGCGACAAAGGCGGAAATCGAAAACGAGATAGAGGCTTTGAATAACAAAGTCGGCAGTATCGAAACCATGCTTTCGACGATGAACACCGCCATCGCCGCTTTGCAGGCGCAGACGGATAAGAATACGCAGGATATCGAGGCTTTACAAGGCGTCATCGATAATCTTAAAAATTGTATCAACGGTAAGCACGAAGCGGAGAGCATTACGTACACTTGGAGTAATGATTTTGCAATCTGCACCGCAAAAGCAACTTGTAAGCATTGCTTAGGGGAATTTATTAACGAAACGACAACGAATATCACTGTTGACGGATTTAAGTATACTGCAACATTTGAAAATCCTTTGCTCAAAGCACATACGATTGATTTGACTGATTTAACAACTGTTCCCTCGGCAAATTATGAAAGTGCATTGAACATAGTATTTTCTAAAAAGAATGAAAATGTGACTTTGACCTTACCCGAGGATTTTGGAACTTATAGAAAACCCGGTGAAATTTCCAGTAGTGCTTATGGAGGTAATCTTATAAGCAAGGCTATCAAAAATAACACCACAAATGTGAATCTCACATTAAAGGGTATAAAAAAGCTATATATCAATGCATTCTATAATAATCAGTATTTGGTTTCAATCAGTTTACCCGACGCAACAGAGATATCCAATGATGTATTTCAAGATTGTACAAATCTTAAATCTGTATCTTTACCGAAAGTAACAAAGATATGGGGCGGTGCATTCGGGTATTGCACCTCTTTAGATGAAATAGATTTACCGAGCGCAACTGATTTGGGCAATATATTCTATTATGCATCTTTTAAAAAGGTAAAGCTTGGTTCGGCAGTTACAGAAGTAAGTAGCGTTATGTTTGACAATTTTGATACCAAAGATTGTATTTTGATTCTTGCAGAGGGACAAAAGGATTTTACCAAAGCAGAAGACGGAAGCTTTACAATGAGTGAAAAGGAAATGTCAACAGGGGACACGACATTTTGCGGATGTGAATTTAAGATGATCGTTGTAGGTACGGTGGCTGACTGTAAGCACGAAACATATTTTGTTTCTTATTCTTGGTCAAGTGATTTTTCTTCTTGTACGGCGAAATTATTTTGCGGAAACTGTGCAGAAGCCGTTGACAGTAAAACTGTAAATGCAACATTAAACGGTTTTGTATATTCGGCTGATTTTGAAGATGAGAGAATACCAAAGGCAACGATTGACTTGACGGATTTGACCTTGATGTCCTCTCTTATGTATGAAAATGCATTAAACACTGTCTTTTCGCAAGGCAAAACGGATGTTACGTTAAATTTGCCAAAAGATTTTGATAAGTTTTATTTGATAACAAGTTCTATTAGTAATAGTTCAGTTAATGTGAATCTTATACTTAATGGAGTGGAACAAATAAGTGAAAAGGCTTTTCGATTTTGCCAAAAACTACAATCTATCAACTTGCCTGATGTAACGGCTATTGAAGAATACGCATTTTTGTCTTGTTCTAATTTGGATAGTGTTAGTGCTGAAAAAGTTCAAAAAATAGGAGAAAGAGCGTTTAGTAATTGCGAAAGTATAACGTCATTAAGCTTTCCGGAAGTAACTGAAATTGGCGAAGCCGCTTTTGGTAAGTGTATAAAGGTTAATGAAATATCATTGCCTAAATTAACAAAAGTTAGCGAACTCATGTTTTATGAATGTGATAATTTAAAAGCAATTAACCTTCCTTCTGTAACAGAATTGGCGAGCAATGCATTTTCTTCTTCTAATTTGGAGTCAATAACATTCGGCTCACAAATTACGGCAATTGGTAATTATGCTTTAGATTATTTATCGGATAGCTGTGTCATAACTCTTGCCAAAGGTCAAAAGGATTTTTACTGGGTAGATTATGTTGGTCTTACAGGGAGTGAAGATGAAGTTGAAGCAGGTAAAAATAAAACATTCTGCGAAAAAACTTTTGCACAAATTATTATTGCTGACGAATAAAATAATTTCTCAAAAACCTAATAAGACAACAGTCCCTCAATCCTTATCGGTGCGAGGGACTTTT
>CAZEVL010000057.1:0-7573 GCA_964515795.1 uncultured Clostridia bacterium
AGGCGGAGATAGCGGAGATGGTGGAAGAGTTTGCTCGACGCAGAGCTTCGTTGTTGCGTTGCGTGTCGGAGATCGACGGGGTACAAGCCGTCGAACCGGACGGTGCGTTTTACGTGATGCTCGTTGTCGGAGGATTGTACGGGAAAAGTTATCGCGGTAAGAAAATTACGAACTCCGTCGAATTTGCGGACGCATTGTTGGAAGGCGAGAAAGTGGCGACCGTTCCGGGCGTGTCTTTCGGCGCAGACGATTGTTTGCGGTTGTCCTATTCGTTGAGCGAGGCGGACGTAGCGGAGGGCGTGAAGAGAATCGGAGCGTTCGTGAAAGAATTGCAATAAAAAAAACGAGGCGACGAGAAAATTCGTTGCTTAAAAAACGTGAAAATCGGATTTTTTTAGAACGGGCATGATTTCGGTCGTGCCTGTTTTTCTTTTTTGCTGCGTATCCGCGGGACAAAGCTTCAAAGAATATGACGAAGCGGAACGGATTGTCGCGGCGTGTTTTCGAAAGCGAATCGCGTGCGTTTTTATCGACGGCTTTCGAAAGCGTTTCGAGGCGTTTTTCGTCTGTTTTTGACGAATACGTATGCCCGCACCCCCATATACCCTATAAAAGCGGAGGCTATGCGTTTTCGGGCATATGCGGCTTGCCGCAAATGAGAAAAAATCGTAAAAAAAACCCTGCGGCGGTGAAACGGCGCAGGGTTTTTGCCTTTGAGGAAAATTACAGTAGGTTGGCGGCTTCTTGCAGAATGCCGGTACGTTCTTTTTGGGCTTTAACCGATTCCGAGTAATATTCGTCCGAATGTTTCTTCATTTTGATAAATCCTAAAACGAACAACGCCGCGCAACCGATAAAACAAGGAATCGAGAAGAGAAGAGTCGAAGCGTTGCATGCCCCGAGAGCTCCTGCTACGAGTCCCAAAATGAACCAAACCTTTGCGCTTTTTCGTATCGGCGTGTGAATTTTGTTGTAGCGATTTTCCAAATCTGCCAACTGGCGATAATTTTTCATTTCCGTATTTCTTGCGAATACCAACTTTACGTAGTTTGTTGTCGTGGTAACGCTGTTTATGTTGTCGCCGTCCCGTTCTAAATGACTGTCTTTGTTGAAAATTTCTTGCGAGCTTTGCAATTCCCAACCGAAAGTCTGATACAGGTCGATTGTGCTTTGTTCGTTGTCCGGGTGTACCGAAATACTTTTTGTTTCTTTTGCCATTTGTAGTACCTCTCTTTTTATATTTATAGCGAATGGCTATATTTTTACTTAATTATATAGCAAACTGTTATAATTGTCAAATAAAAAGAGGCTAAAAATGGAAATATTTCAAAAAAAGTTGAAAGAAGAACGAAAGAATTGCGGTTACACGCAGGCAAGGATAGCGGAGTTGTTGGGGATTAAGCAACCTTCTTACATTCGCTATGAAAACGGTACGGCGGAGCCGTCGTTGGAAACGCTGGTGGCGATTGCGGATATTTTGGACGTTTCGGTGGATTATTTGTTAGGCAGGAAAGAGTTTTAATTGTCGTAAGGGGCTTATGGTACGAGCGAAAACCCGTTTTCAGGGCGTCGAGGGCGGTTGTTAAGGGGCGAAATAAAAAAAAGTGTGAAAAAAGCAGAAAAATTTTCAAAAAAGTCTTGAAATTGTGCGCAAAATCTGTTAAACTATAATAAACCGAGAGAAAGTCTATTTTCTATTCGGAAAGCACGACAAAAATCTGGGAGGATTTTATTATGATTAAAGTAATTTACGGCGCGAAGGGTACTGGTAAAACCAAGATGATGATCGATTCGGCGAATGCGACCGTTGCGGAAGCAAAAGGCCATATGATTTTTATTACCGATACGAAGCGTTATATGTATGATTTGGAACGCGACGTTCGTTTTATCGACGTAAGCGAATACGACGTGGCGGGGGAAGCCGCGCTTTGCGGATTCGTTAAAGGCGTCATTGCCGGCAACAACGATAACGAATACGTATATATCGACGGGATTGCACGTATTGCAGGTAAGCCTATCGGAGAGATGGCGGCGTTTTTCTATATGCTCGATAAAGTGGCGAAAGACAGCAACCTCGTGATTACGGTTTCCGTTTCCGCGGCGAAAGAAGACCTTCCCGATTTCGTGACGAAATATCTGTAAGGAAACGGGATTGCGATCAGGCGGACGAGCCGAGCGGTCTTTCCGTTCGGCTTTTCTTATAAAACGCAATTATAATCGTGCCGAAAAACGGCAATAAATATGGAAAGCGGCTTTTCGGGGGAACAGCGAAGAGAGAACCGACCGCGCGGTTGGGAAAAACAAATCCAATAGGTAGGTAGAGTATGTATTTTATTAGTACGAGAGGCGGAGAAAAAGTAAACGGCGCGCAAGCCATTGTGCAAGGGCTTGCGAAAGACGGCGGTTTGTACGTTCCCGAAGCTTTCCCGTCAGTCACAAAAGAGGAAATGGAGCAAATGCTGGAAATGAACTATGCAGAGCGCGCTGCGTTCGTGCTGGGGAAATATCTGGCGGAGGATTTGGGCGCGGAGTTCTTGAAAGAAGCCTGCGAAAAGGCGTATGCGTCGTTCGAGGGAGAGGATCCCGTTCCGCTCGTGAAAGTGGACGAAGAGCTGTACGTATTGGAATTGTTCCACGGCCCTACGTGCGCGTTTAAGGACGTGGCGTTACAGTTATTGCCGTATTTGTTGAAACGCAGCTGCGAAGTGACGGGGATCGAGGACGATATTTTGATTCTTGCCGCGACGAGCGGAGATACCGGCAAGGCGGCGTTGGAAGGATTCCGCGACGTAAAAGGCACGAAGGTTGCCGTATTCTATCCCGACGAGGGCGTTGCGAAAATGCAGCGTTTGCAGATGTGCATACAGGACGGCGAAAACGTGTTCGTTTCGGCAGTGAAAGGGAATTTCGACGATTGTCAACGAGCCGTGAAAAAATTATTCGAGTCCGAGGAATTTAATGCGACGCTCGCTAAAAAACACGTTCGGTTGTCGAGTGCGAATTCCATCAACTTCGGACGGCTCGCTCCGCAGATCGCGTATTATTTTTCGGCGTATTTGGATATGCTCAGCGCGGAAAAGATCGAAATGGGCGACGAAATCGATTTCGTTGTACCGACGGGAAATTTCGGGGATATATTGGCAGGTTGGTATGCGAAGCAAATGGGACTTCCCGTGCGTAAATTGGTGTGTGCCTCCAACCGTAATAAGGTACTTTCGGACTTTTTCGCAAACGGCGTTTATAACGTGAAACGGAATTTTTTCCGCACGATGTCGCCGTCGATGGATATTCTCGTTTCGTCCAATTTGGAACGCTTGCTTTTCGAGGTGAGCGGAAGAAACGCGGAATTGACGGCAAAACGCATGCAACAGCTTGCAACCGAGAAAGAATATTCGATTACTTCTGCGGAAAAAGCCAAGCTCGATAAAGACTTTTTCGCAGGCTTTGCGAGCGAGGACGACACCGTGGAAGCGATGTACGGCGTATTCGAAGAATACGGTTACGCAATGGATACGCATACCGGCGTGGGACTGGCTGTGTACGAACAGTATAAAGAGGCGTTGGAAAAGGAAGACGCTTCGGACGCGACGCCTATCGTCGTGCTTTCGACGGCGAATCCGTATAAGTTCCCGCAGGACGTTTTATACGCATTGTCAGGCAACGACGTAAAAGACAGCTTTAAGGGCATCAAACGCTTGAATTTGTTGACGGCGATGAAGCCGCCGAAGTGTTTGTTGGATTTGCGTTATCGTTCGCTTCGGTTCAAAGGCTCGCTTGCCAATGACCTGACGAAGTTATCGGAGGCGATTTTACGTTTTGCGGACGGGGAGATCGTACCTGTTCCCGATGAAAAATAAAACGCGCAAGAAATGCTTCTTGTGTATTTGGTGATAAATTCCGTCATTTTTTGTGAAGAGCATAAATGGACGGAATTTTCCATTTGCCTTTTTGTGTAAGGTATGCTATAATGGAAACGCTGTAAATCACGTTTTTCGCAATTTTTGTGGAAAAACGTAAAAGGAGAGGTGTATGTTTGGGTATGTGCGAGCGGATACGCCGTATTTATATATAAAGGACGATACGCTGTATCGCGCTATGTACTGCGGTGTGTGCAAAGGGATAGCCGAGGTCTGCGGACAGTCTGCGAGAATGGGCTTGTCTTACGATGTGACTTTCTTTTCCGTGTTGTTGCACAACCTGTCCGGGATAGACGTTCATGTGGAAAAGTCACATTGTCTGACCCATTGCATTCGTTCCCGTCCGATGGCGAGCGTGGACGAATTGACAAGACAGCTCGGTGCGCTGAATACGTTGCTCGTGTATTATAAATGTACGGACGATATACAGGACGGAGATAAGGGCAGAGGGAAACGAGTCTTGTTTCGGAAAGGCTATCGTCGCGCGTGTAAAAAATATCCGAAAATAGCGGAGATCGTTCGAGAGAACCTTGCCGCACAGGAGCGCGCGGAAAAGGCGCAGACGGACAGTGTGGATAGGGCGGCGGACGCTACGGCGACGATGATTGCGGAATTTTCCGATTATGCGTTGCGTGAAAAAGCGAACGAGTATACGAGAAAGCTGTTTTATACGATCGGGAAGTGGATATACCTTATCGACGCTTTGGACGATTACGACAAAGATAAGAAAAAAGGCGCGT
Organism: uncultured Clostridia bacterium; assembly: GCA_964515795.1. Lineage (GTDB taxonomy): Bacteria > Bacillota > Clostridia > Christensenellales > Borkfalkiaceae > Scatosoma. The sequence continues at coordinate 4,658 of CAZEVL010000057.1, forward strand.
ACAATCCGTTCCTCTTGGCGTATCGTGCGGAGAGTCGAGAAGCACTGTTAAAAGGCGAAAAGGGCGCGGAGGTGGAGTACGTATTCCACGCTTTGTTTTTCGATATTCGGGAGAGTTTGTCGCATTTGACCTTTCCGTTTAATCGGGATTTGTCGGATAATATTTTGTTGCGCGGTTTGCCGATGATGACGAAAAGAGTAATGAACGGTTGCAACGGCAAGCGTAAAAATGCGGATAAAACGTTGCGAACGAAAGAATAATAGTAAATGCCGCACGGCGGCAAAAACGGAGTAGAAATGAAAGAATATTACGAAGTGTTCGGCTTGCCCGAAACGGCTACGGACGAGGAACTTGCCGAAAGATATCGTGTTTTGAAAGAGAAATACGGCGAGGAGCGATGGCAGGACGGCGAAGCGGGAAACGAGGCGGCGAAGCAGCTTACGAAATTGGAAGCCGCATATCGCGAAATTACGGCAGCTCGAAAAGAACAGAAACGGAATACGGACGGGCAAAACGCTTATGAGGAGATTTCGGAGCTGTTAAAAGCGGATAAATTGACCGAAGCGCAGGCTCGGCTCGACGATTTCAACGAAAGAAATGCGGAGTGGCATTATTTGCAGGCGGTCGTGTATTATAAGAAGAATTGGACGAACGACAGCAAAAAACAGTTGGAAATTGCCATGGAAATGGATCCCGATAACGTGAAGTATCGTAATGCGTACGGGAAAATGAATGCGAAAAACGATTATCGTCAGCAACAGGCATATCAAGAAAGCCAACAACAGAATCCCTATGCGAGAGGCGGTATGCCGACGGACGACGAACCGATGATGGGCGGAAACGCTTGCTCGAATTGTCTTTCCTGTTGTTATACCTATCTTTGCGTGGACTGTTTGTTCAGTCTGTGCTGCGGTTGCCGTTAAGCGGTTATGAAAAAGAAAATTTCGGCATACGAAATTGCTTTGTCCGCGATGTCCTGCGCCATAGCGACGGTATTGCTTACCGTCGGGGTGTATTCGGAATTGTTGCTTTTTACGGGGTATTTATTCGGGGCGATTGCTTTGATGTTGCCGCTTGCGAAGCAGAGCTATCGCGGATATGCGCTTGCGTATGCGGCAACGTGCCTATTGTCTTTTTTACTGAATCCGGCAAGGATATTCGATCTGTTGCCGTTCGTTTGTTTTTTCGGGTTGCACCCGTTGGTGAACGAATTGCAGTTGAAATTCAAGATTCATAAATGGGTCGCTTGTGCCGTCAAAGCCGTGTGGTTTGACATTACGATGTATTTGATATGGCGTTTTTTGTTCGACGCGACGACGGAGCTTCCCATCGATCCGAAATATATGTTGCCGATTATCGCTGTGGTCGGTTCGGCGTTTTTCGTGTTTTACGATTACGCTATGTATAAATGGAGATATGCGGTAAACGTGTTTGTAAAGCGAATTAAGAAAAAATGAGCTAAGCAGGGTTGCGTCGAGCGATTGGAGAGAACGAAAAATAAATCGGGAGTAAGGATATGACAGAAAAAAACGACGTAATTTGCGCGGTGGCGGAGGCGATCGGCTCTAACGGCGAAGGGATTATTCGCCACGAGGGAGTTACGTTTTTCGTACCTGCCTGTTTGCCGGGCGAAAAGGTTCGGTTTAAGGTTTTGAAGGTAAAAGGGAATATCGGTTACGGTAAGGTCGAAGAGATTTTAACGCCTGCCGAGGAACGAGTACGTGAAAAATGTCCCGTGTTTTCTCGTTGCGGCGGCTGTTGTTTACAGCATTTGGACTACGAAGCGCAACTTGTACACAAAGCCACGGTCGTTCAAGACACTTTACGAAAAATAGCAGGGTTACGCATAGACGTCCCGAAAGCCGTTCCCAGCGATTTGCCTTACGGATATCGCAATAAATTGCAAATTCCCGTCGGCGTCGACAAAGACGGCGGGAACGTAATCGGGTTTTATGCGGAACGTAGCCATCGGATTATTCCCGTCGAGTCGTGTGCCATTCATCCGAATTGGGCGGACAAGCTGATCGCGGCGGTTAAACGATATATGTCGAAGTGTTCCGTTTGCGGCTATGACGAGACTGCGAAAAAGGGTGCGTTGCGACACGTTGTCGCCCGTGAAATCGGGGGTAAATTTATCGTTACGTTGGTGTCGGCGAAAAGAAAGTTGCCGGATATTTCCTATCTTGTCGGTTTATTGACGGAGTGTTTTGAGGAATTCTCTTTGTATGTGAACTTTAACGATTCGGATACCAACGTGATTTTCGGAAAGGAGTTTCAGCTTGTACACGGTACGGGAGTTTTTGATGCGGAGGAAGAAGGAATTTGCTATGAGGCAGGTCCCGTTACCTTTTTGCAGGTCAACGAAAACGTGCGGACGAAATTGTATCGGGACGCGCTGCAAACGGTTTGCAAAGACGGCGACGAAGTCGTGATAGACGCGTATTCGGGCGGCGGTTTGCTTACGGCTATGCTTGCCAAACGTGCCAAACGGGTGTACGGTATCGAATTGGAGTCGGAGGCTTCCCGTTGTGCGGATTCGTTGAAACAGAAAAACGGCTTGGAGAATATGACGAATATTTGCGGTTATGTCGAGGAAAAACTTCCCGACGTTTTGCAAAAAGAGCAGGGAGAAAAATTGCGCTTGATTCTCGATCCGCCGCGTGCGGGGATTGCAAGGAGCGTGCTGTATGCATTGTTGGACAGCAAAATTCCGCAACTGACGTTGATTAGCTGTAACCCTGCCACGCTTGCGCGTGATCTGGGAATTTTGACGGGCAGATTAACGGAGAAAGACGGTGAGTTGACTAAAAATCCGTTGTGCGAGGGCTTGTCCGATACGGACGTTTTGGACGGATATTATCGAATTGAGCGTATTCAGCCGTACGATATGTTCCCTCAGACCAAGCACGTCGAGAC
>CAZEVL010000058.1:0-7390 GCA_964515795.1 uncultured Clostridia bacterium
AACGATGTTCGACCATATCCTGAATTTCTTCCACGTGCGGCGCACGTCCGAGATTGGCACATTCCTCCGTAACGGCTTCCACGATTGCCTGTAACGCTCCTTCGGAAATACGATTTCTTTCACTGACTTCCTTATTGGCTTTCCGCAACGCGGAAACGATCTTTTCTTTATCGAACACCACTTCTTGACCGCTACGCTTGATTATCTTCATTTCTTTCATGTTGTCACCCCGACCGATTTTCGTCTTATTTCTTCTTTATGGAAAATTGCCGCATACTTTTCAAAATATGCCACAATATCTTGTATGTATTATTTTCGTACGTCTAAATATTACACCATATCTTGTGGTAAAGTCAAGTAATTGACCACAATTTTTCGTATAGAAAAAACTTATAGAAAAACCGCCGAAAAAAACAAAATTCCTTATAAACCCCGTAAAATCGTACAATAGATAAAAATTGTACTATTGAAAATTAAAATAGCACAATTTTATATATTCGATTTACTCACGAGAAAGCGATTCCGACGCAAAAAATCCACCTTTCCGACTTATTTTCGAACCTCCGCCGCAAACGTTTCGTAATCGTCGGACGCCGACAAACAAGCCTCGATTTTCCGCCCTGCGTCCGTCTCTTCTTTCCAACCGCGAACAGTCCGCTCTATCGCTTGTTCTTCCGCCGAAAAAAGCAACTCGATTTGTTTGATTTGCGACGCAAAGAAATCGATGGCGGGATACATACGCTTCGCCGCCGCCCTCTCGTCCAAACGCATTTCGTAATTCGCAAGAGCGGACAATTCCGAACAAAGAAGATCGTCGGCAGGGTTACCCGTTTGAGAACAAACCGTACCCAAAATCGTGAGCGAACCGCCGCCCTCCAAGTTGCGCGCCGTACCGAAAAAGCGTTTCATGAACTGCACGGTTTTGCTTTCCATGCCGCCCGACAAGCGCTTACCGCCGACGGATTCCTCCGTGTCGTTGAACGCATACGCCAACGCGTTGAGCGAATCCGCCAACAAAAGCACGTCGCGTCCGCATTCCGCAAACCGCTTGGCTCGTTGCAAAAGAAAACGAGCCGCGAAAACCTGTTTTTCCGGATCTTCGCCGTAGGCGGTATAAACCAGATTGTTACGTCGAAGAATTTTTCGGAACTCCCCGACCGTTTCCGGGGACTGTTCGACCAACAGCGCAAAGACTTCCAAATCCGGATTGTTTTTACGCGCAACCTCCGCCACGTCAAACAAAAGCGTCGTTTTTCCGACTTTCGGGGCGGAAACGATAAGTCCTCGTTGCCCTCTGCCGAGCGGCAACAACCAGTCCGCATATTTCAACGAAAGCGCGTTGTTCGCCTCGCCGCACAACTTAATTTTTTTCGTCGGCGCGATCGAATCCGCGGTATCGAAATCTCGACGTTGCAAATCTTCCTTCATCCGATCGTTGATCATCAAAATTTCCGTTGCGACCGACGCCGTGCTACCTTTTCTGGCATAACAGGAAACAACGTCGCCTTTCCGCAAATCGTTTTCCGTAACAAGTTCTTGCGGTACAAGCACTTTGGGACCTTCGCCCGTACAATCGAGCGGTAATAAAAACCATAAATCCTCGGAGTTTTCCAGCTGTCCCGCAAACACTTCCGATTCGTGAATGCGTTTCATTTTCGACTCTTTCGACGCGGCGTCTTCCACGCGAAAAACGCTCGCATTGCTTTCGCGCAAACGTTGTAATTCTTTCTTAAAATCGAAAGTCGCAGCGTCTTCGGCTTGTACCTGCAAAACGTTTTCGGGCATCGCTTCGCAGGCTTCGTCTGCGGAAACGTCCGCGCCGTCGCCGTAACACCGCAAACGAATACGCCCTACTTCCTGTTTGATAAGACTCAGATTCACGCCGTTTTCCTTCACGGGCGCACCGTGCTTCGTCCGAGGAACGGGTTGTAAATCCCCCGAAAAAATCGCCAAAATCTCTTCGATTAAGCAATCCTTTCTTTTCGTCGTGGGTTTAGCTACGCCGACTTCTCGCGCGTAGGAACGCAGAGAACCGACGTTCAACGTGGAAAAATAGGCAGTACATTCCCCCTTAAATTCCAACCAACTTTGGTCTTTCATTTTATTTGCTACGCTCCATAATCAATATTTTCCCTCGGTATCGCTCCAAGGTTTCTTTCGTAAATACCGTTTCCTTTTCGCAAATCGAAACGTCCTTTTCCGGGAACAAGCGCACAAACGCAGAAACAGGTGCGATATCCAACGTCCCGTCTCGCGGTTTGAAATGCATCGGAACGATAAGCTTCGGCGCGATAGCCGCTACGTAATCGCGCGCCTGCTCCGCATCGATCGTATACGTTCCGCCGACCGGCACAAACAACACGTCTGTGTTCCCGATTTTTTTGACCAACCTCGGAGAAAGAGGTTCCCCCAAGTCGCCCAAATGACAAAACGAAATTCCGTCCGCAAAAAACTTAAAAATTAAATTCTTTCCGCGTAACGCACCTTGCGCTCCGTCGTGAAAACTGTCTATCGTTTCAAAACGAACGTCCCGATAGGTATACGTGCCTCCGTCTTTCAAAACCGTATCCGCGGAAACTCCGTCCGTATAGGCATGATCGAAATGCCCGTGACTGATCGTCACGACGTCCGCTCGAACGCCTTGCGGCAATTCATAACCGACTTTTTGATACGGGTCGGTCAAAACTCGCGTTCCTTGCGCCGTTTCGCAACAGAAGCAGGAATGTCCGTAATATCGAATTTTCATAATACACCTTTTATTTCAATCGCGCGTGCAATCGCAACTTCATTTTTTGCGTGCCGCCGCCCATAATCATATCGTATTCCAACAATAAAAGAAACGAAGCCTCTCCGACGACGTATTGCGCCTTATGGGTATAAAGCGACAATTCTCCTTCCGCTCCGCCTATACCGAGCGTACCCACCGTGCTTTCTCCGCATTCCAACGGCAAAAAAAAGGAATAATCTCCCTGCCGATCGATCGTAACGCTTTGTCCTTGCGCAAACAACGTCACTACCGAGCCGCCGTCCTTATAGCGAAGTTCCGTCGAACGTACGCCAAACGACAATTCGCCTTCTTTGACGACGGTACTTTCCTCTCCGTCCGCCGTCGTCGTAATCGTCAAATAACAAGCCTGCATACGCCACCCCGTCAATCGTTGGGGCGTTTGATGTTTTCTCGAATCAACCTGCCCTCTTTCAACGCCTCGGAGAGAGCCGCTTCGTCCCCGCTTTCTATCGCTTTTTTATAAACTTCCAAATGCGAAATCAAACCGTCCAATTCTCGAACGATACATTCTCGATTGTACATATATAGCTGTGTCCACATTTTCTCGTCTACGCCGGCTATTCTCGTCATGTCCTGAAAACTTCCGCCCGTAAATCCGTCGCAATCGCGTACTTGTTCGCTTTTCACATAAGCATTGGAAACGATATGCGCGAGTTGGGAAGTCAACGCTATTTTTTCGTCGTGGCGTTTTGCCGTACATTCTACGATGCGACCGAACCGCATCGCCGCGGCGTATTCCAAAATTTCGTCGATGTCCTCCTGTCGGGTTTGCTCCGCCCGCGTAACGACTAAATTCGCGTTTCGAAACAAATCGGGAGAAGCGGAGGCGATTCCCGAAGTTTCTTTCCCTGCCATCGGATGAATCCCCACGTAACGATACGTACGAGGCTTTCCGTATACGACTTCTTCAAGTTTGGACTTGATACCGCAAATATCCGTCACCAACGCGCCGTCCTTAAACGTTTCCGTATCGAGATATCGCATAGTAGCCTGCGGAGGAACGGCGATAAACACGACGTCGTATTCCGTGACGTTTTCGGCTTTTTTACGAATATAGCCTGCTTGTAACGCATAATCGACGGACTCTTCGCTGCGGCTGAGCCCGTCCACGGAATAACCGGCTTTCGTCAGCGCCGCCGCAATCGAACCGCCGATAATCCCCATACCGATGACCAAGATCTTTTTCATATACGTACTCCTACTCTCTCTATACCTCTATCTTAGCACATCTAAAAAAATTTTTCAAGCATTATTGCAAAATTGTTTGCGATTTTTGTACAAAAATATGCACCTCAAAGGTTTTCGACCTCGGAGATGCACATTTTCGATTTTTAGCGTTCGTTTCGATTTTTTCGGACGTATTTTTCTCTCGTGGCGATCCCGCCGCGAATATGCCGTTCGCTTAAATTTCGATCCAATACTTTACGAGTTTTTTCGTATAGCGCAAAATCGATACCTTTCAAGCGTTCGGAAACGTCCTTATGTACCGTAGATTTACTGACAGAAAAATGTGCGGAACACGCTCGAACGGTACAACCCGTTTCTACAATGTATTCCGCACACTTTACGACGCGCTCTTCAATATATTCCCACAATATCCCGACCTCCGCAATTCGATTACGGAATATACTATGTCGGTTTTTCGGTGATTATAACTTTTTTTATCCGTTTACTCGCCTTTCTTATGCGGCAAAGGAAGGACGCGTTTAATCGAATCCTCCTCGTAACGCAAAACGCGTTTCGCCCTCGAACTGGGTACGGAAATGAATATGTCCTCGCTCGATAATTCCGATACGGAATTATTCTTTTGAACGACCGCCAACATATACGGCGTCGTGACGTAGCTTGCGCAAAGCACGCTTGCGCCCTCCGGCAAACCTACGATCATCGAACCTTTTTTATAACGCTTGGAAGGTTCGATTTGCGAAGAAATGACGCGTTTGAATTTCCCTTCGTCCGTGGCGATAATCACTTCGCCCTCTCCGTTGATCTGCGTCATTAAAACGACGCTGTCGTTTTCGCGCAACATAATGCCGCGTACGCCCGCCGCGATACGACCTTGAACGGGAATATCGTCTTTCAAAGCGTTTAAGCAAATCCCTTCTTTCGTCACGATGATGATCGTATCCTCTTCCGAAGTATCTTCTTCCACGCCGATAAGTTCGTCGTTTTCGTTCAATTTTACCGCTTGGAAGCAGTCTTTACGCTGTTCGTACTCGCTCCAATCGGACTTTTTAATCATACCCTGCTTGGTAAAGAACAACAAATTTCCGTACGGCATATGCTCGCCCAGCTCGAACAACGCAACGACTTTTTCGCCCGTTTCCGTATCTGCGGACAGTTCTTTAAGCGTTACACCGTCGTCCGAAAGCTTACACTGCAAACTTTCGTCGGATATGTCGAGTTTGTGACAGTTGCCGTAATTCGTAAACGCAAAAATACGTTTGTCCGTCACCGTATCCAATATTTTCAAAGGCGTAAGATGCGGTTTGAATTTTCCGTCCAGAGTTTTGTACAAGGCGTCGATCTGCTTATCCGTCAACACCTTAAACGTATCGTCTGCCGTATAAACGAGTTTACAGGGAACGCCGGGCTTCTTTTCTTCCGTCGTCGCCAACAGAGCGTCGGCTTCCTCCCGCGTAAACAAAAGACGAGTCTTTCTCGGCGTAGGATACGCCGCTTTAATTTCGGAAATTTCCTCTTTCACGACTTGCAACTGCAATTCTCCGCTCTTGGAAATCGCCGTGAGCTTTTTGATAAGCTTCTTCAATTCTTTCAACTCTTGTTCGAGCTTGAACGTTTCAAGCTTCGTCAAACGAGCAAGTCGCAAATCGAGAATCGCCTGCGCCTGTACTTCCGTCAAAAGGAAACGTTCCATCAACTTCGTTCTCGCGTCAGAAGTGCTTTCCGATTTTTTGATGATCGCAATCACTTCGTCGATATTTTGTACGGCGATAATCAAGCCTTCCAAAATATGACAACGCTGTTCCGCCTGACGCAAATCGAACAACGTTCTGCGTTTGATGACCTGTTGCTGGTAATTTACGTAATGACGAATGATATCCATTAAGCCGAGTTGCTGCGGCTTGCCGTCGGCAATCACGACCATATTGATACCGAACGTCACTTCCAAATCGGTATATTTGTACAAGCATTTCAACAATGCGTCGATATCCGTATCTTTCTTTACGCGAATAACGGCACGCATACCCGTTCTGTCCGATTCGTCGGCGACGAAATCGAGCCCTGCGAGTTCTTCTTTCTTTTCTTCGCGTAAATCGACGATTTTTCGCAAAAGTTGCGCTTTATTAACCTGATAAGGAAGCTCCGTAACGATGAGATTCGTTTTTCCGTTATCCGTTTTTTCCGCAGTGATTTTCGCACGAAGCGTAATTTTACCGCGCCCCGTCTTATAGGCTTGAATCAACTCGTTGGCGATAATCAAGCCGCCCGTCGGAAAATCGGGGCAGGGAATATACTGCATCATTTCTTCCAAAGAAATGGCGGGATTGTCAATGTACGCGACAACGCCGTTGATAACTTCTTCCAAGTTATGCGTGGGAATATTCGTCGCCAAACCGACGGCAATACCCGACGCGCCGTTGACGAGCAAGTTCGGGAAACGACCGGGTAAAACGTCCGGTTCTTTCAAACTGTCGTCGAAGTTTAAGGAAAAACTAACGGTTTCCTTATCGATATCGCGGAGAAGTTCCAAAGCGAGCGGCTCCATACGAGCCTCGGTATAACGCATTGCGGCCGCAGGGTCGCCGTCCACCGAACCGAAGTTTCCGTGACCGTTGACGAGCGTTCTGCCCATATTAAAGCTCTGCGCCATACGCACCATGGCGTCGTATACGGAACTGTCGCCGTGCGGATGGTATTTACCCATACAGTCCCCGACGATTCTCGCGCTTTTTTTGTGCGGTTTATCGGGCGTTAAACCCATTTCGTTCATCGTATACAAAATACGTCTTTGTACGGGTTTCAATCCGTCTTCCACGCGAGGCAACGCTCGGTCGAGAATAACGAATTCCGCATACGGAAGCATAGACGAATGAAGTACCTTTTCCAAAGGTTCGACGTATAATTGTCCTTTCGGTTGTACAACTTCTATTTCCTTTTTCTTTCTCGCCATATCAACCCTCCTTCTTTTCCGTCTTTTCTATTTTATCGATAAAGCCGTCGTGCTTGTTGAAATTGGCGTACTTCGCCAAAAATTCTTTTCTGCCCTCCACTTTATCGCCCATGAGCGTGGTAATCATACGTTCCGCCTTTGCGGCGTCCTCTACCGTTACCTGCGTCAAATTTCTCGTTTCCGGATTCATCGTCGTTTCCCAAAGCTGATCCGCGCTCATTTCGCCGAGCCCTTTATAACGCTGCAACTGATAGCCTTTCCCGATCTTTTTAATTTTTTCGTCCAATTCCTTATCGTCGTACGCGTATTCGACCTTGTCGCCCTTATATACTTTATACAAAGGCGGCATACCGATGTAAACGTGTCCCGCGTTGACAAGAGGACGCATATAACGGAAAAAGAACGTCAACAAAATGCAACGAATATGCATACCGTCTTGGTCGGCATCCGAAAGAATGATGACTTTG
>CAZEVL010000059.1:0-6770 GCA_964515795.1 uncultured Clostridia bacterium
TTTTTCATAAATTCTTCTTCGCCGTCGTTAAGCTCGAAGGTACGTGCCGGTTTTTCGCTTTCCAAGTGTGCGTAAAGACGTTCCAAGAAAGCATATTCTTCCTGCGCCTTTTTGTCGGCACCGCCGCGTGCCTGTACTTTCACTTTGTTCATGCGGTTTTGAACGGCTTCCATATCGGACATAATCAATTCGAGGTTGATGGTAGTGATGTCGTCTACGGGGTCGATTTTATTGTCTACGTGCGTAATGTTCGCATCTTCGAAACAACGAACTACGTGTACGATGGCGTCTACTTCTCGAATGTGAGAAAGGAATTTGTTACCCAAACCTTCGCCTTTGGAAGCGCCTTTGACCAGTCCTGCGATATCGACGAATTCGATAACGGCAGGCGTGATTTTTTTGCTGCTGTACAGCGCGGCGAGTTTGTCCAACCGTTCGTCGGGGACGGCGACTACGCCTACGTTGGGTTCGATGGTGCAGAACGGATAATTGGCACATTCTGCGCCTGCGTGCGTGATTGCGTTAAAGAGAGTGGATTTTCCCACGTTGGGGAGTCCAACAACACCAAGTTTCATAATGATACGTCCTTTTTGTCGGTAATTCCGAAATTTTTCCTATATATTATAATATAAAATTCAAAAATTGGCAAATTAAACTTGCCCAAATTTGAAAAATATGTTAATATAATATAGAAAAAAATGAAAATTCCGAAAATGTAGGTGAAAATTATGGATTACAAAAAGTATATTGCGGAAAAATTAAAGATCGAGGGCGTTACCTCGGACGAATTGTACGAAATGATCGCACTTCCTCCCAATACGGAAATGGGGGATTATGCCTTGCCTTGCTTCAAGCTTGCCAAGCAGTTGCGTAAAAGTCCTGTCGCGATTGCGGAGGAATTAAAAAATAGTATTATGTCTGACGTAACTATTGTGTCAGACGAAGTACTCACGGAAGTAACGGCACTCAACGGTTATCTGAATTTCAAAATCAACAAAAACGGTTTCGTGCGTACTACGCTTGACAAAATTCTTTTGGAAAAAGAGAACTATGGTTCGTCGGAAGAAGGGGCGGGGAAAACGATCTGCATCGATTATTCCTCGATTAATATCGCAAAGCCTTTTCATATCGGGCATTTGTCTACGACGGTGCTCGGCGGCGCATTGTATCGTATCTTCAACCTTTTAGGCTACAAGGCGGTCGGTATTAACCACCTCGGTGACTACGGTACGCAATTCGGGAAACTTATTTCCGCGTACAAGCGTTGGGGCGATAAGGAAACGATCGAAAAGGGCGGTATTCGCGCTTTGAACGAATTGTACGTAAGATTCCATCAAGAAGCGGAAGAACACCCCGAATACGACGACGAAGCGCGTGCGTATTTCAAGAGAATCGAGCAAGGCGACGAGGAGTGTTTGGCTCTGTTCCGTTGGTTCAAGGAACTTACGCTCAAAGACGTGCAAAAAATTTACGATATGCTCGATATCCGTTTCGATTCCTATGCAGGAGAAAGTTTCTATTCCGACAAAATGCAGCCCGTCGTGGACGAGCTTCGCGAGAAGAATTTACTAATCGAAAGTCGCGGCGCGCAGGTCGTGGATTTGGAAGAGTACGATATGTCGCCTTGCATTATTTTGAAATCGGACGGCAGTTCGTTGTATGCGACGCGCGACATGGCTGCCGCGATTTACAGAAAAAACACGTACGATTTTTATAAATGCCTGTACGTTGTCGCCTATCAACAGAATTTGCATTTCAAGCAATTCTTCAAGGTTTTGGAACTTATGGGGAAGGACTGGGCGAAAGATCTCGTGCACGTGGCTTACGGTATGGTATCCTTGGAAGAAGGTACGATGTCCACGCGTAAAGGCAACGTCGTGTTCTTGGAGGACGTTATTCAAAAATGCATCGATAAGGCGTATACGATCATCGACGAGAAGAATCCCGATTTGGAAAACAAGCTGGACGTAGCGCAAAAGGTAGGCGTCGGCGCAGTGATCTTCGGGGCGTTGTATAACAATAAAATCAAAGACATCGTTTTCTCGTACGATAAAGTTTTGAATTTCGACGGCGAAACGAGCGTTTACGTGCAATATACCTGCGCGAGAGCGAATTCCGTCCTGCAAAAAGGCGGTTTCGTGACGGAGTACGAGATTCCCGAACTTTCTTTGGAAGAAATCGATCTCGTAAAGGCTTTGGCTACGTTCCCCGAAACGGTACGGTCCGCAGCGGAAAAATACGAACCTTCCTACGTTTCCCGTTTTGCGGTAGACGTTGCGCAAAAATTCAATAAATTCTATTTTAACTGTAAGATTTTATCTGCCGAGGACAAAAAAACGAAAAACTTCCGTCTTGCCTTGACGAACGCGTCTTTGCAGGCTTTGAAAAACGCCTTTGCGCTGCTCGGTATCGGTATTCCCGAAAAAATGTAAAACGTATAAACGTGCGAAAACGCTTGCGGAGGACGCAGGCGTTTTTTCTTGCGAAAAATCTCGAAAAATTTTTTGAGAAAAATTTTGCCGAAAACTCTTTCTTTTTTTATCGGAATGTGTTATTATAGAAAAAGTACGGTAGGAGATGGGCTATGGCGGAAAAATTTTCGTATGAACAACTAATGCGAATCATCGACCCGAAAAAATCGGGCGATCACGAGTGGTTTTTATCGCTTTTGGACGATGAACGACAACAGGAATACGAGGATCGACACTTAGAGGCGGTTATGCAAACTTTGCGTATCGTCCGTATTCGTCCGCATAAAATCGCCGTAAAAGAGGCAGAACGAGAAATCGAACGGCTGGAACGCGAGGAACGCGGTTCGGCGGAAACGTACGTCAAGATAAAAAATTTACAAGCGGAAATCGAAAAAGAAAAGGAAAAAACGGAATCGTACCGCCCGTTTTTTAACGAACCGTATTTCGCGCGTATGGATCTGGTAGACAACGTAGAGGGATATAACAGCTATTATATCGGTAAAAAAGGTGATATTAAGCTGGAGATTCTCGATTGGAGAACTCCTGTCGCTCGTAGATATTATCAAAAGAGCTGTTCGTGTTTCACGTTTAACGAATACGAATATAAAACCGTGCTTCGCCGCGCCATTCGTGCGCAAAACGGAAAAGTTTTGAATTTCAAAAACGAATATTTGTCCTTACGGGATTATCTTTCCCCCGAGGAAATCGCCGACCGCGACGAAGAAAACGTACTCGACCCGTTTCTTCGAGAAATCATTAAAAATCGTAAAGAAGAATCGGCGGTAAAAGACATTATCGAAACCATTCAGGAAAAGCAGTACGAAATCATTACGCAACCGGAGAAGAAAAATTTCGTATTGCAGGGGTGCGCGGGAAGCGGAAAAACGATGGTTTTGCTGCATCGACTCAGTTATTTGATGTATAATAACGAGGACATTCGTCCGCGCGACGTATTGATTATTACGCCGAGCAATTCCTTTAACGCGTTTATAGACGAATTGGCTGCGATTTTGGAGCTGGAACGCGTAAAAACGACGACCGCCTACGAATACTTTTTGCAGGTGTTAAAAAACGAAAAAATTGATTTGACCGATAAAATCGACGAAACGCAAAAGGAAGAACAAAGCTATCTCGAATACGTCTACTCTCCGAAGTTCGTCGCCGACGTGCAGAAAAAACTCGATAAAGTTTACGACAGTCTGTACGGTTTGTTTACGGGGACGGAATGTAAAGAATTTATCGATACGATCGTCGACGATTGCAAAACGCAGATTTTGGCGTACGAATCGATCAAAAACGCTTCCGTGCGCGTGCGTCGTTCCGTATTGGGAGAGATTAAGGAGCGCAAAGAGGGAGGTTTGTATTATACGAAACCTTTCCGAGAATTGATGAATTGCATTTTGGACGTCGAAGATTTTTTCAACGGCACGTTGAAAAGCGAGCAGGCGAAATCTCCCGAGTATTTTTATCGACAACTTTTATCGTTTTATAAGAGTGCGTTTTTTTACGTGCGAAATATTGAACGCATCGCAGGGGAAGCGGAAACTTCGCTTTCGGAATTAAAAGAATCCATCGAGAAAGAAATAGGCGATTTGAAACGTTTTCATCAAAAAATCGGCGACGTCGAGGTGTATATGTACGCCGATAGAATTGCGCGTCGCACGGAAATTTTGGAAGAAATCGAAAAAGTACGCGACAAGGTGTCTTGTATCGAATCGCACGATACGGCATTTTCGGAATTTTACGCGTATTTGCGCGGAGAAAAGAATTTTTCCGCCGTGGGAAGCGGTTCGGATTTCGTAGACATTATTCGATATTTTTATCGCGAAACGGTGAAAAAGTATAAGTTGCAACACGGTATGACGTCCAAGACGATGTATCGTTCCGACGCGTATGCGCTTTGCGTGATATGCGCCGGGATAAGCGATAAACTTTCTCCCGTTTACGGGTATTTGTTTATCGACGAAGGGCAGGATATTTCTTCTTGCGAATACGATTTGATTCGAAAAATCAATAAAAAAGCCGCCTTCAACGTCTTCGGCGACATCGCGCAAAACGTAACGCCTTGGCGAGGCGTTAAGGACTGGGCGGAAACTTTTCCGGAGTTTGAAATTTACGGCTTAAATCAAAATTATCGCAACACCAACCAAATCGTGGATTTCGTGGCGTCCGCTTTGCGGCTCGATATGCAATCCATAGGTTACGACGGCAAAGAAGTGGAAACGATTCGCAGCCGAGACGTAAGCAAATTTTTTAAGGATAAAAAGGGTTTGAAAGCGATTATCTGCTCGGAATGCGATAAGGAAGAATATTTACGCAAATCGTACAACGACGTCAGCGCGAAAGGCAAATTGTCCAAAACGAAAATCAATATAATGACCGTTTACGAAAGCAAGGGGCTGGAATTTACTTCCGTCGTCGTTGCGGCAAAGCATATGAGCGCGAGCGAGCGATACATTGCGTATACGCGCGCCTTGAACGAGTTGGCGGTGATCGATCCGTAAGGAGAATAAAAAACTGAAAAATTTATTATAAAACATTTGAAAAAACGAAAAAAATGTGCTATAATAAATTTCAAAATGATATAAAGGGCTTATTTTTCTTTTGAAAGACAAAGAAAAAAGTACATTAAAGCGAACGAGGAAAAGATGTCAACGGAACAGAAAAAAGACGAAACAAAGACAGCGAACACCGAATACAGTGCGAAGAATCTGGAAGTTTTGGAAGGGCTCGACGCCGTACGTATGCGTCCCGGTATGTATATCGGTTCGACGGGTATTAAAGGCTTACACCATATTCTTTGGGAAATCGTAGACAACGCAATCGACGAAGCCGCAAACGGCTACGCGGATAAAATCACCGTAAAACTGTATAAGGACGGAAGCGCGTCCGTAGAAGACAACGGACGAGGTATTCCTACCGATATTCACCCGAAAGAAAAGGTTTCGGGCGTTCAGCTTGTCTTTACGAAGTTGCATGCCGGCGGTAAATTCGGACAGGGTAACTATGAATATTCGGGCGGTTTGCACGGCGTAGGCGCGTCCGTTACCAACGCGTTGTCCGAATGGTTGACGGTAGAAGTCTATCGCAATAAAAAAGTCTATAAAATGGGTTTCCATTCACGTTTCAACAAACGCAAGAACAAAATCGAATCCGGTTTGCCCGACGAACCTTTGACGGAAGAATCCTCGTCGAGCAATAAAAAGGGTTCGTATATTCGTTTTAAGCCCGACGCAAACGTTTTTTCGGAAACGGATTTCGAGTTGGATACGGTTGAGGAGCGTTTGAACGAGCTTGCGTTCTTAAACCGCGGCGTGGAAATTACGCTGATCGACGAACGTATTACGATGGCGGAAGCACGCAAAAGCCGTACGATGCTCGGCGACGACGAGGAAACGGAAAACGAAGACGGAGAGAATACGGCGGAGGGCGTCGAGGAAGAACAGGGTCAGCAGTCTTTGTTGCCGACGTTCGACGATTACGTTTCGGAAAACGAGCCGTATAGGGTCACGTTCAAATACGACGGCGGTATTTCCGATTTCGTAAAGAGCTTGAATCACGGTAAGAAGAAATTATATACGACGCCTATTTATTATAAGGCGACGAAAAATAATATTCAGGTGGAATTCGCCGTTCAGCATACGAGCGAATATCGCGAGAGTATGTTCTCGTTCGTTAACAACATTCCGACGCCCGAAGGCGGCTATCACGAAATGGGTTTCCGTTCCGGGTTGACGAGGGTGTTGAACGAATACGCGCGCAGTAACGGATTTTTGAAAGAAAAAGACGCGAATTTCCAAGGCGACGACTTTACGGAAGGACTTTCCGTCGTACTTTCGGTAAAAATGGCGGTCGTTCAGTTCGAAGGGCAAACCAAGACGAAACTCGGCAACACAGAGGCTCGTCCTGCCGTCGAAGCGGTGGTGATCGAAGGTTTTAACGCATTCAAAAACGTCCGCGGTTACAAAAAAACGATGGAAGAGATCATCAAAAAGGCGCAAGGCGCGGCAAAATCGAGAATCGCCGCGAAAACCGCGAAAGAAAACGCCAGGGCGAAAAACAGCATCGACGGTTTGACGCTTATCGGGAAACTCGCTTCCTGTTCCGGTAAAAAACCGGAATTAAACGAAATGTTCATCGTAGAGGGCGATTCGGCAGGCGGTACGGCGAAGCAGGCGCGCGTCAGACAGTATCAATCGATTTTGCCTTTGCGCGGCAAACCGTTAAACGTAGAAAAGAA
This sequence comes from uncultured Clostridia bacterium, assembly GCA_964515795.1. Lineage (GTDB taxonomy): Bacteria > Bacillota > Clostridia > Christensenellales > Borkfalkiaceae > Scatosoma. The sequence goes on from CAZEVL010000059.1 coordinate 6,712, forward strand.
AAAGCTTTCTCAAATTTTGGAAAACGAAGAAATTCGTACGATGATCAGCGCGATCGGCG
>CAZEVL010000060.1:0-6760 GCA_964515795.1 uncultured Clostridia bacterium
CGTGACGATTTGCGACAGAACGGACATCATTGCGTTGCAGACGGCGAAAGAATCTACGTTTTGGGATTATATGGACGATGATTTAACGGCGGAGAAGAATTCCGACGTTTTGGTAAAGTGTTACGTGGCGGAAGACGTTGCGTCGGAGGTTTTGCCTACGATTTTACTCGATATCGAGAATGCAAAGACTCTCTCGGGCGGCGGAATTCCGTTCGGGACGTTGGAAGACACGAAACGCACGGTGGACGGCGACGATTGGATCGACGTTTGGAAAAAACATTTTCGTCCCATTCATTTGGGCGCTATCGTGGTCGTTCCCGAATGGATAGAGTATACGCCGACGGAGGGCGAACACGTCGTATTGCTCGATTCGAATATGGCGTTCGGCACAGGGGAGCATGAAACGACTTCCATGTGCGTGGAGCTGATGCAAGAATATATCACGCCCGAGTCGGAATGTATCGACGTCGGTTGCGGCAGCGGTATTTTGGGAATTTCCGCAATTAAGCTGGGGGCGAAAAAGGCGTATTTGACGGATATAGATCCGATAGCCGTGGAGAGTTCGCTGCACAACGCAAAACTCAACGACGTATCGGAAAAGACGGTGGTTGCGCACTCGAATCTGTTGGAAAACGCAGACGTGCAGGGCGACGTGATGATGGCGAACATTACGGGCGAAGTGCTGAAAATGCTTGCTCCGTCCATTCCGAAGAATTTGAAAGCGGACGGGGTTCTGATTTTGAGCGGTATCATCGAGAGTCGTTTGGAAATGGTGAAATCGGCGTACGAAGCGGTCGGTATGCAGGTTGTATTCGAGCGGCGAAAGGGCGAGTGGTTTGCGCTCGTTCTGAAACATAAAAAGTAAAAGGAGCGTACCATGTCTGCATTGAAGCGTTTTTTTGTGGATAAAATCGAACAGACGACGGCGCTGGAAGGCGAGGAATTCGAACATGCGAAAAACGTTTTGCGTATCGGCGTCGGGGCGGAAGTGATTTTACTGGATAACAGCGGAAAAGAGTACACTGCCGTGGTGGCGCAGGTCGACAAGAAGAGAATGCTTTTGAACGTCGTGCGTGAGGAAGTCGGTTCGCGCGAGGCGGCGACGGACGTTTGTCTGTTGTTCGGATATTTGAAAAATGCGGATAAAAACGAGTTTATCGTGCAGAAAGCGGTGGAACTCGGCGTGAAAAAAATCGTGGTGTTTTCCTCGGAATTTTCTTCCGCGTATATGAATGCGAATAAATTGGAACGATTGAATAAGGTTTCGAAAGAGGCGGCAAAGCAGTGTTTGCGTTCGGTCGCGCCGATCGTGGAATACTGCGACGGGTTGGAAACGGCGTTGGAACAAACCGAAGAGTATCGAAATAAAGTATTCGCATGCGAGTTTGCAACGGAAAGTAAATGCGATCTTGCGGCTTTGCAGGGCAGTACGGCGGTCGTCGTCGGAAGCGAGGGCGGCTTTTCACGCGAGGAAGAGCAACTCGCCGCGCGAAAAGGCTTTGCGTCGGTTACGCTCGGGAAGCGGATTTTGCGCGCGGAAACCGCAGCGGTCGCACTCACTTCGGTGGTAATGTTCGCTTTGGGGGAACTTCGATGAAAGCGGTGGTGTATACGCTCGGGTGTAAGGTTAACGACGTGGAGAGCGGCTCGATAATTCGCGGTTTGGAGGAAATGGGGTATACCGTTTCGCGCGAGATGGAGCAGGCGGACTTGTATATCGTCAATACGTGTGCGGTGACGGCGGAGGCTGAACGTAAGAGCCGTCAAACGGTCGGCAAAGCGTTGAAATGCAACGCACGGGCGAAGATTATCGTTTGCGGTTGCGCGTCGCAGAAAAGTCCGAGCGACTTTTTGCAAAAAGGGAATACCGTGTACGCGGTGACGGGTGCGCAGCGGAAAAATCAAGTATTGGAAATCGTTCGCAACGGGTTGGACGATACGATGGCAAAAATTTCCGTTCAAGAGGAACACGGCTATGAGGAAATGCCGTTGCCGGAGTGCTTGAAGACGAGGAATTTCGTCAAAATTCAAGACGGTTGCAATCGTTTTTGTTCCTATTGCGTGATACCGTATTTACGCGGCAGAAGTCGTTCTCGGTTGTTGGAACATGCCGCCGAGGAAATTTTGAACAGTATGGCGCAGGAAACGGTCGTGACGGGCATAGACGTGTCCGAATACAAAGACGAAAACGGACGCGATCTTGCGGACTTAATGCTTGCCGTAAAGGATGCTTCTACGAGGATTCGTTTGGGTTCTTTGGAAGTAAGCTTGATAACGCCTCGATTTTTGGACGCTTTGAAGCAGGTAAAACGTTTTGCGCCGCAGTTTCATTTATCGTTGCAAAGCGGTTCGGATAACGTGCTGAAAAGCATGAACAGACATTATACCCGTGCGGAATATCTGGAAAAATGCCGTATGATTTACGAAACTTTCGAAAATGCGGCGATTACGACGGATATCATCGTGGGCTTTCCGACGGAAACGGAGTCGGATTTCGAAGATTCGCTTCGAATCGTGGAAGAAGCCGGCTTTGCGCAAATCCATGCGTTTCCTTACTCGCCGAGAGAGGGAACGAATGCCTATAAACGGTATAAGGAATTGCCGTCGTCGGTAAAAAAAGAACGCGTGGCGCGGCTGTTGGAGAAAGGCTTGCGGCAGAAAACCGCCTATATGCAGCGTTTTATCGGCAAAACGTTGGAGATTGTCCCCGAACATTGCATAGACGGGTATACGGAAGGGTATTCCGAAAATTATATTCGTGTATACGTGGAGGGGAATTTGGATAAAAGACCTACCCGTGTATGCGTCGAACGGCTTTTTAAGGACGGCGTGTTGGCGGTTCTTTCGGATTGAATATTTGTGCGGCTGAAATGTTTGTAAACTTGTACACGGTATCGTGTTTTAAGATAAATAAGGAGTAAACGATATGGAAAATTGTATTTTTTGTAAAATTATAGCGGGAGAAATTCCTTCGCCGCGTTTATACGAGGACGATAAAATGATTATCGTGCGCGATATCGAGCCGAAGGCGAAGTTGCATTATTTATGTATTCCCAAAACGCATTTTGCGTTGCTTTCCGAAATGGACGAGGCTCGTGCGGAGATTTTGAAACATTGTTTTCAAGTGATACCGACGTTGGAAAAGACGCTCGGTTTAGAGGACGGGTACCGTATTATCGTCAACCAGGGCGAAAACGGCGGACAAACCGTGCAGCATTTGCATATTCACTTGCTCGGCGGTGAAAAATTGAGCGACTTTTAAGGTATAAAACGTAGAAAACAGGCAATAATCCTTTCCGTAACGCACGGGGAGGATTTTTTTGTGAAGATTGTGCTTTGGAAATTGAAGTCTTTTTTTCGTTTGCTTTATGCGACGTTTTTTACTTTGCTTTTCGGCTGTGTGTTGCTTTTTATGAACGTCAGCCGTTTTCCGACGCTTCGTGGCGAACGGACTTTCTATTTGTATTCGGCGTCGTCGCAGGGCTTGCGTACGCAGGCGTTGCGTTTTTCGGAGTTTTTTGCCGTTCGAGGCGAAAGCGTATGTTTTATGACGGAGTTCGGACAAGGACGTAAGGTTGCGGAGTGGTTGCTGAACGCGTACGGGGCGGAACTCTTATTCACGGAAACAGTTTGCGGAGTAACTTCGTATTACGCATACACGCCCGAGTGGTCGGACGGCGTATATTTGCAAGGGAAACAAGTGAATTTGCACGTTGCGTTTTGCGGGGAACGCGTGGCGGTGGGGAGCCCGATTATATTCGACGGGTTTTGAAAATGTGTTCTCGGTGTATAAAAAACGAAAACTGTGGACAACATTTACATACAAAACGATTTCGGAGGATAGAAAAGTATGAATGAACAAAATCAGTCGGAAACAAAAAAGACGGAAATTGCTCGAAAGGGCGTGAAAAAGCCTCGTGAAAAGAGGAAGTTGGATTGGAAAAAGTGGAAATTAAAGTGGAAAACGATGAACAAAGAAAAACGCTTTTATCTTTGTACGGCTGCCGGTTGCGCGCTTGCGTTGCTCGCAATCGTCGTCGTTGCGATTGCTGTTACGAATACGGGCAACGTGAATCAGGACGCAAATAGGAAGCCGACGCCGAGCATATCATCGTCAAGCTCTTCGTCGAGTAAACCCGATAGCGGCAACGAGCCCGTTATCAATACGCCCGAAGGAATGATTATGCCAGTGGAAGCCGTTTTGCTCGGCAATGAATACGGATTCTTTCATAATAAAACCTTGAATGCGTATTACGAGCATACGGGCATCGATTTTACGGCAGAGGCGGGTGCTACTGTGTTTGCGGTGGAGGACGGTAAAATCGAGAGTATTTATAAGGACGATTTGCTTTTGGGGACGGAGATCGTGGTCGACCACGGAAACGGCTTGAAAACGGTGTATCGTTTCGTGACGGAAACGGACGGGTTAAAGGTTGGCGACGAGGTGGAAAAGGGCGAGAAAATCGCCGTAGTGGCGGAAGCTACCGGGGAAGAATATAAAGACGGCGCACATTTGCATTTTGAGGTAATGAAAAACAGTGTGAGTATCGATCCGGCGCTTTATTTACCGTTGGACGAAAAGTGATAAGGAAAGGAAGTCGAGCTTTTGCTCGACTTCTTTGCATATTCGCAAGAGCCTACGCATAGAATACGTATAAGCGGAAAACTGCGAGGTGTGCTATGAAAAGAATATGGGCGCGATTATGCGTATCGGTTTGCGTATCGGTTTGCTTATTCTCTTGTTTCGGTTGTGAGAAAAAACAAAAAACGCATACCAGGTATGAGATTACGGCGGAATACGTTCCGGAAAATCGTTCGGTTACCGGTGTAGTGAAATGTACTTTTGAAAATACTACGCAAAACGAGCTGTCCGTATTAAAATTTCAACTGTATCCGAACGCATATCGAAAAGATGCGTTGTATCGACCGATCCCCGCTGCGAGCGAAGGCTCGGCGTATTATAAAGGGAAAAGTTATGGCGAAATGGCGATTTCCAGTGTGAACGGGGCAAAAAATTGGGAAATTATGGGAGAGGACGAAAATATTTTGTACGTGTTTTTGGAGCGTTCTCTGTTTCCCGGCGATAAGGTCGTGTTGGACGTGGGGTTCATCACGAAACTCGCAGAGGTGAATCACCGTACGGGGGTTACGCCGAAAACGGTGAATTTCGGAAATTTTTTTCCGATTTTATGTGGTATAAAGGACGACGGCTTTTATGAAATGCTGTATTATGCGGAGGGCGATCCGTTTTATTTGGAGTGTGCGGATTATAAAATGACGCTTTCGTTGCCTAAGGAATACACGCTTGCGTGTAGCGGGGCAGTCGAGGGCGAAAGGATGCTGGAAAGTAAAAAAGTCTATACCGTGTACGGAACGAATATGCGAGATTTTACGTTCGTAGTGTCCGATTGCTATCGAATGCTTGTGGAGTTTATCGGTGAGAAACGCATTCTGTATTACTATTATAACGATGAAACGCCGCAAAAGACGATACGGACGGTCAAAGAGGCGTTTACTTATTACGAGGGCGCATTCGGGGCGTATCCTTACGATACGTTTTCCGTCGCACAAACGGGACTTTGCTTTGACGGAATGGAGTACCCGGGACTTGTGATGCTTTCCGATTCTTTGACGGAAGAGCGGCAAGCGCGTGCAGTGGCGCGCGAAACGGCGCAACAGTGGTGGTCGGCTGTTGTGGGGAGCGATCAAATAGAGAATGCCTGGCAAGACGAGGGTTTGGCGGAGTATTCCGCTGCGCTTTTTTTGGACGATTACGAAAAGTACGGCTTTACACGGGAGACGCTGGTGACGGAAGCGTTGCGGGAATATCGGTCTTATTACGACGTGTACGGTAGCGTTTTAGGCAGAACTGACACGAAAATGCATCGGCATTTGAAGGACTTTTTAGGCTCGTACGAGTATCGTTGTATCGTTTACGATAAGTCGTTGGTGATGTTCGATACGCTGCGTAAAAGCGTAGGGGATAAGAAATTCTTGGCGGCTTTGCGTAAATATTACGAAACGAATCGGTTTGGTATTGCCCAGCCGGGGCATTTGATCGCTTGTTTCGAGAAAGTAGGATTGGATGTGAACGGATTTTTTGAAAGTTTTTTGAGCGGAAAAACGATATTATAGTGCGGAAACGCTTGCAAAATCCGTTTCGGGGGGGTATAATATTAGCAAAATAAAGGAGAAAGACAATGCCTTTTTTGCAATACAAATGCCTTCGTTGCGGAAAGCAATTTGACGAATTGGTAAAAAATTATACCGATAAAGTGAGTTGTCCCGATTGTAAAGGGGAAACCGTGCGAGATTATTCGGGAACGATGTATTCTTCGACCGGTGCCACGAGCAAGAAATGTACGGGGAATTGTAAAACTTGCGGCGGTTGCCGTTGAACGGCGAAAGGAAACACGTGAAACGCTTTTATACATTATTATGTTATAATAGAAGCGTCTTGTGAGAGGTTGCAGAAAGCATTTTCGAACGTTTTAAGAAAATTTTTCAAAAAAATTAAAAAAAATTAAAAAAAATTAAAAAAAATTCAAAAAACTTTTCAAAAACGCTTGACTTTATTTCTTACAGGTGGTATTATGTTTAAGCTGTCGATTGCGAGAGCGTAATTCGATAGTCCGCAACTGAAGTTGTGAGGAAAAGAAGATTAACAACTGCATAGCAAATAGTAAAAACAAGTTTTATTTTTTGGAAATAAGACGAGTACGAAAGGCAAAGAAATTTTCATATTAGTGAAATAAAGCTA
>CAZEVL010000061.1:0-6627 GCA_964515795.1 uncultured Clostridia bacterium
CATATTGACTACGACTTCGGAATAAGGAAAAAACCAACGGGAGCGTATCGAAAAGATCCGCTCCCGTTGGTTTTTTAATTGTCAAAAAAAGCTGTGGATAAATACCTGTCCCCCGTGTCGGGAAATAAAACGACAATCGTTTTTCCTTCGTTTTCGGGGCGTTTTGCAAGCTGAATCGCTGCGTGAAGCGCTGCCCCCGACGAAATCCCGACAAGAACACCTTCCCGTTTTCCGACTTGTTTTCCGGCTTCGAAGGCTTCTTCGTCCGTCACCGAAATGACTTCGTCGTAAATTTTCGTGTCGAGTATTTCGGGGACGAACCCTGCGCCGATTCCTTGAATTTTATGCGTGCCGGATTTCCCGACGGAAAGCACGGGGGAGGAGGCTGGTTCTACCGCCACGATGCGCACGTCGGCGTTTTTGGATTTCAAGTAACCGCCCACACCCGTAATCGTGCCGCCTGTGCCGACGCCTGCCACGAAGATATCGACTTGTCCGTCCGTGTCCTCGTAAATTTCCGGACCGGTCGTTCGGAAATGAATTTTCGGGTTGGCGGGGTTTTCGAATTGTCCCGCGATAAAAGCACGGGGAATCGATTCGGCAAGCTCGTGCGCTTTTCGAATTGCGCCTTGCATGCCTTGTTTGCCTTCGGTAAGGACAAGTTCCGCGCCGTAGGCTTTCATAAGCTTTTTGCGCTCTTCGGACATTGTTTCGGGCATAACGACAATGACGCGGTAACCTCTTGCGCTGGCAACGGAAGCGAGTCCGATGCCCGTGTTCCCGGAGGTCGGTTCGATGATGACGGAATCGGGAGAGAGCTTTCCGCTTGCTTCCGCTTCGTCGAGCATCGCTTTCGCCACGCGGTCTTTGACCGATCCCGCCGGGTTGAAGTATTCCAACTTCGCTAAAAGTTTGGCTTTTAATGCATAGTGTTTTTCGATACGGGTAAGCTCTAATAAGGGCGTCTTACCTATGAGTTGATCGACGGATCGATAAATTTTTCCCGCTTTAACGTTCCTTGTTATTGTTATCGAGCGGCTCTTTTCGAGAATTTTGTAGAGCAACGTTGCCGTTAGAATTCCCGCTGCGCCCTGTATGCCGTTAAAGGGGATATTGACGAGGGAGGCGGCAAACCCGTATAACGCGCCTTCGAACAGATAATACCCTAAAATCATAACCGATTCGGCAAAGATGCCGCTGAGGATGCGCGACGGAAGGCGACGGCACTTTTTACTTAACAAGGCAAAACTTACGTAAGCCGTAACGGACATGGCGGCTTTGATGAAAAAAGTCGCAGGCGCGTAAACGACGTAACCCGAAAAAAGATCGGCGAGTGCCGAACCCACCCCTGCGGCGCACATACCGCAGACAGGGGATAAAAACCAAGCGCCGAGCAATACGAATGCGTCGCCGAAGTTGATGTACCCGTTCAGCGGCGACGGAATCTTTATAAGAATCGTCGCGATGCAGGTTAATGCGGCAAACATTGCCGTATATACGATTGTCTTAGTTGTGTTTTTCATATTTGTAGTACCTCTTTTTTTTAGGGATTAGAAACCCGCGTTTTTGATTTCTCTGTCAACCGAACGTTTGACGTCGCGTGCCGCAATCGATTGTTTTTTGTCGAAGGTGTGTTTGCCTCGGCATAAGGCAATCTCCATTTTGACCAGCGAGTCTTTGAAATACATCTTCAACGGCACGAGGGTATATCCCTGTCGGTTGATTTTGCCGTTGATTTTTGCAATTTCTCGTTTATGCAACAGCAATTTACGATCTCGTCGGGTGTCTTTCGTGCTGAAAGCATCCGATTTGTCGTATAAGGCGATATGCATATTTTTGACGGAAACGGTATTTCCTCGGACGAAACAGAAGCTATCGTTCATATTTACGTTGCCGCTGCGTATGGATTTGATTTCATTGCCTTCCAGCACGATGCCTGCCTCGTATTTTTCTTCGATGAAATATTCAAACGAGGCGGATTTGTTCGTCGTAACGATTTTCATAATCAATTCTCCGTGTCGGTGATTTTTTTCAAAAGACGGAATTCCGCTTTTCTGCGGTAGAAATCCGCATCTATTACTTTGATACGTATTTCATCGCCGATGGTGAAACTTTCCTTGCTTCCGACGAGCGTGAAACGGTCGGGATCGAAAGAGTACGTTCCGTACAGCGATTCGATGGGGATAAGTCCTTCGACGGTGTTGGGGAGTTCTGCAAAAAGCCCGAAAGACGTCACGCCGGAAATGACGGCGTCGTATTCCTTGCCGATACGTTCGCTCATATACATCGTGGTGTACAAATCGTCCACGTCGCGTTCCGCTTCGGTGGCGCGACGTTCTCTGGCGGAGCATTGCTCTGCGGCACGTTCGACAAAGTCGCCGTATCTTTGTGCGGCGTCACTGTAATTCCCGTTGAGAATCTCTTTCAAAATGCGGTGAATACAGAGGTCGGGATATCGCCGAATGGGGGACGTGAAGTGGCAGTAGCAATCGCTTGCCAAGCCGAAATGTCCGACGTTTTCGGTTGCGTAACGCGCCTTTTGCATGGATCGCAACATTACGCGGTTCAGTACGGGGTACACGGGCAGATTCCGTGCGGCGTTCAGCAGTTTTTGATAATCGTACGGTTTTACGTCGTGTACGGAAAATCGAGGCGTCAGACCGAGCGTCTGCGTAAAGGCGCGAAATGCCGCAGCTTTTTCTTCCGTCGGTTTTTCGTGGACTCTGTATAGGAAGGGAGCTTCGATAGAGTTCATATAGGCGGCGACCGTCTCGTTGGCAAGTACCATGAAAGCCTCGATGATTTGGTATGCGAATACGCGCTCGTATTCGGGAATGAGGATTTCATTATGTTCGTCTAAGATGATTTTTGCCTCTTTTACGTCGAGAGAAATGCTTCCTTTTTTATGACGCATGGTTTGTAGAATTTCCGTTAATTCCTTAAACAGGTATACCGTGTCTTTGACGTCGGCGTATTTTTTCGTCGTTTCCGCGTCGCTGTCGAGGATTTTCGTGACGTCCGTATAGGTCATTTTATGCGCAGAGCGGATAATTCCTTCTACGATTTCATAACTTGTTACGACTCCTTTTCGATCGATGCGCATTACACAGGACAAAGTCAATCGATCTTCGCCTTCGTTTAAGGAACAGATGCCGTTGGAAAGCTCTTTGGGGAGCATGGGTAATACACGGTCGGGAAAATACACGCTCGTGCCGCGTTCGTAGGCTTCCGCGTCCAAAGGGGAGAGATATCCCACATAGTGGGAAACGTCGGCGATATGCACGCCCAAAAGGTAACAGTCCCCGTCTTTTTCCAAGGAAATCGCGTCGTCTATGTCGCGCGTATCTTCTCCGTCGACCGTCACGATGAGTTTATCGCGAAAATCCGTTCTGCCGAGTAGGTCTTGTTCGGTAATGCCGCGTTTTTGTTGTCGCTTGGCTTCTTTTAAGACTTTTTCCGAAAAAGTTTCGGGTAAATCATAGCTGCGGATAATGGACAGTTCTTCGGCGAAAAAGTCGTCTTCTTCGCCGAGGATTTCGATAATTTCGCCTCCGGGGGCTTTTCCGTGCGGATAAGCCGTGATTTTCGCCACGGCTTTTACGCCGTTGGGAATACGGGAACAAGCGGATAACGGAATGTAAATTTCCGAAGAGAAACGCTTTTCGTCGGGCAGCAAGTAGCCGGCGCGTTTATCTTTGCGGAAAGTTCCGACGATTTTTGTATATCCGCGAGAAAGAATATGCACGACTTGCGCTTCGTCGTCGCTGTTTCCGTAGACTCGTTCCGCCAAAACCATATCGCCGTGCAGTGCGCCGTGCAAATTTTTTCTCGGCAGAAAAAAGTCGTTCGGGTAAAGTTCTCGGTCTTCGGGAATGAGGAACGCAAAGCCGCGTTCGTTGCCGGAAAGTACGCCCTTGATCAGTCCTAATTGGGTGCTCGTTCCGTACCTGCCCCCGTCATTTACGAAAATTTCGCCTTCGTCTGCCAGCTTTTCCAAAAGGTCGGTCAAACGCTTTTTTTCGCGATAGGGGATATCTAAAATTTTACAGATTTCCGTTGCCGTTTTATTTGCCAACGTACCGTCTCGAAAGGCGGTTAAAAGGGATTGCTTCGCGTCCAAAATGTATCTCCTATGTAGTAGAGGCAATAAGAAAGGCAGCTTATAAAATAAGCCGCCGAAATTTCCTGTTTACGATTACGCCCAAATGGATTCAAGCTGTAAAACGAAGAATGCAATAGAGAATACGACAAGGATTGCAAGGCAAATCCACGTCCATTTCTTTAATTTTTCTTCGCTCGACTTGCCTTTGTTCTTTCCGAAGAAAGTCTCGCTGGAACCACCGCCTAAAGCGTCGATGCCGCTGGAATTCGCGGGTTGCATTAAAACAAGAATAATGGCTGCGAGGGCAGAGATGCCCATAAGTATAATCATAGTGATGCTGAGCCCTCTGTAAAGGTTATAAAGGCTGCTGTCACTTGTGGGAACTAATAAGCTTATCAAATTCAACATATCTATTCAATCCTTTTGCTTTTTTCTTTTGACGGCAAAACGCCGTTTTTCCGAAATTACCTATCAATTATAACATACTTGATGGAATATCGCAACTGTTTTTTATAAAAAACATAAATTTTTTTCGCGTTTTTGGAAAATAAGCGAGCGGCGGAGCGTCGTCTCCGCCGCAAAACGCTCCGGTAAGTTTACTTGATTAAGCTTTTGCCGGTCATTTCTTTCGGCTGAGGCAACTTCATCATATCGAGAAGCGTCGGCGCGAGATCCGCCAAAACGCCGTCGTTGCGAAGTTTTGCGTGCTTGTATTCTTCGGAAACGAGAATGACGGGTACGGGGAAAGTCGTATGCTGCGTAAACGCGCCAACGCCGTCCGCCGCAAGCATTTGATCGGCGTTGCCGTGGTCTGCGGTGACGAGTGCGGAACCGCCCATAGACAAGATTTTGTCCGTAACCTTTTTGACGCATTCGTCTACGGTGTGTACGGCTTTTACAGCCGCGTCCATGATGCCCGTATGTCCGACCATGTCGCAGTTTGCGAAGTTCAAAATCACAACGTCGTATTCGCCTTTGTCAAGTTCTTCCAAAACTCTGTCCGTTACGAGGTACGCGCTCATTTCGGGCTGTAAATCGTAGGTGGCTACTTTCGGGGACGGGATTACGATACGCGTTTCGCCTTCGACGGGGGCTTCCAACTTCGCATTGAAGAAGAATGTCACGTGCGCATATTTTTCCGTTTCCGCGATATGGAGCTGCTTCAAACCGAGCGAAGATATATATTGAGGCAACGTGTTGGTGATTTCGTCGGGCGGGAAGGCTACACCGACGTTTTCAAACGAGGAATCGTATACCGCAAACCCGACGTAGGTGGGGGCAAGAAAACCTGTTTTCTTTCAAAACCGAGCGTCGTACCCGTTTTAGAGTCCGTGTAGGGGAAGTTCTCTTGCGAGAACATTCTGGAAATTTGTCTTGCTCTGTCGGGGCGGAAATTAAAGCAGATGATACTGTCGCCCTTTTCGATCAAAGCGACCGGCTTTCCGTTTTCGGTGAGGTTGGTGGGCAATAAAAATTCATCGGTGACGCCGTTTGCGTAGGAGGCGTTTGCCGCAGCTTCCGCACTGCCTTCGAAATGCACGCCGTTCCCCGACGTCAACATATCGTACGCTTTTTCTTCTCTGTCCCAGTTATTGTCTCTGTCCATTGCGTAATATCTGCCTGCAACGGAAGCGATTTTACCGAAATGCAATTCGTCCAACTTGTTTTGCAAGTCTTTCAAGAAGCTCGCCCCCGAAGTAGGCGCAACGTCGCGGCCGTCGGTAAACGCATGGATATATACGTTGTCGAGTCCTTCGTTTTTCGCCATTTCCACCAACGCATAGAGGTGTTCGATATGGCTGTGAACGCCGCCCGTGGATACGAGCCCGTATAAGTGGAGCTTTTTGCCGTTGGCTTTCGCCGCATGCATCGCTTTCAACAATTCTGCGTTTTTGAAGAATTCGCCGTTGCGAATATCCTTTGTGATTTTCGTCAAATCTTGGTAGACGATTCTGCCTGCGCCGATATTCAAGTGTCCGACTTCGCTGTTGCCCATTTGCCCGTCGGGAAGCCCAACGGACATACCGCTCGCCCCCAGTTGTGCCGTAGGGTACGTCGCTTGTAATTCGTTGACGTATTTGCTACCGTCTGCGACGATGGCATTACCGACTTCGGAGGGGTTAATGCCGTAGCCGTCCATAACAATAATGGCGAAAGGAACTTTCTTGTTCATAAGTTTCTCCTTGAATGATTCAATTAAAAGTCAAAAATGTCGGGGGCAGGTGCGCGTTCACCGCGAAACTTACCCCCGTACGGATCGCTTCGTCAAGAAGCATGTTTCTTATTTGTCGAAGTTGACGATCGTGGCGAAATCGGGAGCTTTTAAGGACGCACCGCCGATCAAACCGCCGTCGATTTCGGGCATAGCCATAAGTTCTTTGCAGTTGCCTGCGTTCATGCTGCCGCCGTATTGGATACGAAGAGCTTCCGCACATTTCGGGCAGAACATTTCGCCGACCGTTTTACGAATAAACGCGATGGTTTCGTTGGCTTGTTCCGCGGTAGCGGTTTTGCCTGTACCGATA
>CAZEVL010000062.1:0-6597 GCA_964515795.1 uncultured Clostridia bacterium
CTTGAACAAGGCGGTATAAAAAAGTTCATGAAAGAGCTGCAACCGAATTGTTTCGAATATATTATCGCAGGTATTTCGTTGTATCGTCCGGGTCCCATGGACTTTATTCCCACGTATATTCATAACAAACACAATCCTGCGGACATCGTTTACGATACGCCTTATTTGGAGCCGATTTTGAAGAACTCCTACGGGGTAATCGTGTATCAGGAACAGGTTATGCAGATTTTCCAACAGCTTGCCGGCTATACCTACGGACAAGCCGACCTTGTTCGTCGAGCGATGGCGAAAAAGAAGAAAAAGGAGCTGATGGAACAAAAGGACAAATTCATTTACGGCGCGCCCGAGGAGGGGATTACCGGCTGTGTTTCCAAGGGTATTCCTGCGGAAGTTGCTTCGAAAATATTCGGGGATATGGAAAGCTTCGCGTCGTATGCGTTCAATAAATCGCACGCGGCTGCGTATGCGGTGGTTGCATACAGAACGGCGTATTTGAAGTATTTTTATCCGAAAGAATTTTTGGCAGGTATCTTGAACGACCGTATCGATAAGAGCGACGAAGTTTCCAAATATATCATGTATATGAAGGAAAAAAATTACGACGTTCTGCCGCCCGATATCAATAAATCCAAGGATATTTTCTGGGTGGAAGGCAACGGGATTCGTATCGGACTCGGTGCGTTGCGTGGGGTCGGACAGGAAGCCATTGCCGCCGTTATTAAGGAGCGTACCGAACGCGGTTTGTTTAAGGACTTTGCCGATTTCGCCATGCGTTGCGCGAAATACGTCAACAAGCGTATCGTGGAGAGTTTGATTTACGCGGGTGCGTTCGATTGTTTCGGCTACGCGCGGTCGCAGGTGGCGGCGGTGTACGAGGACGTTATGACGCGCGTGAACGGTATGGAAAAACAGAAAGCCGGGGCGCAAATTTCTCTGTTCGGCGGCATCATCGAGGAACAGGCAATCGAGATTAAGTTTCCGAATATTCCGGAATACGAAACGATGGAACGTCTTTCCAAAGAAAAATCCGTTTTGGGCGTGTACGTCAGCGGACACCCGTTTGAAAAGTTCTTGCCGTATTTCAAGGACAGAACATTCAACTGTTCTATGCTGAATGCGTATGAGGAGAACGAAGAAACGGGCGAAAAAACGTATGCCGAAGTATCGGACGGGCAGCAAGTATCTATGGGCGGTATGATTTCCGCATTTAAGAAATTGAAAACTCGTTCCGGGTCGTTCATGGCGTTCGTGACGGTGGAGGATTTGTACGGTTCGATCGAATGCGTTTGTTTCCCTAAGATTTACGAGCGTATGAAAAACTTTCTCGTCGCGGACAAGGTCGTTTCTTTGACCGGAAAAATTAGTATCGAGGAAGAAAAAGCCCCCGTTATTATCGTAGATAAGATTTGGGAGTTCACTTTGGACGAATCGGTAAGCTCTAAACCGACGGAGAACGTCGTTCGTACGGGCGGAAACTCGATTCCGCGAGAGGAGGCTGCGCCGCGTGTGCCGAACAATCGGGAACGTAAGCTGTGGCTGAACGTTTCTTCGTTGGCGGACGAAGACATCGAGGAGTTGTTGGATACTTTGACGTTCTATGCCGGGGAAACGCAGGTCTGGTTCGTCAAAGACGGAAAGAAGATGCTGTGTTCGCAGAAAGTTACGCCGAATAAGGCGTTGATGGCGGAGCTGTCGAGCTTTTTGTCGGAAAATGCGATAAAACTTCTATAAAATGAAAAAAATATCGAAAATGTTTTGAAAAAAAGTTGTTTTTTTCGAAAGTTTTGCTATAATATATAAGGTATGGTAAAACGATAAGGGAAAATGTCGAGAATACGAAAGAATGTAAGACAGAGGTGTATGAACAATATGAAACGTATAGGATTATTGACGAGCGGCGGCGACGCCCCCGGTATGAATGCGGCGATCCGTGCGGTAGTGCGTTCGGCGATTTATTTCGGAATGGAAGTTTACGGTATCGAGCGCGGCTATGCAGGCTTGATCGAAGACGACGTGATTCCCATGGACATGCGCAGCGTTTCCAATATCGTACAGGTGGGCGGTACGAAACTTCGTACGGCAAGATGTATGGAAATGTTGACGGTAGAAGGACAAAAGAAAGCTTTGGATACTTTGCAGAAGTACGGTATCGAAGGTTTGGTGGTTATCGGCGGCGACGGCTCGTTCCATGGCGCGAAAGTGCTCAGCGAATACGGAATCCCGACCATCGGTATCCCGGGTACGATCGATAACGACCTTGCCTATACCGATTATACGCTCGGTTTCGATACGGCTGTGAATACTTGTTTGGATATTATCAATAAACTTCGCGATACGATGACCTCGCACGAGCGTGTGTCCGTCGTGGAAGTTATGGGCAGACGTTGCGGCGATATCGCTTTGTACAGCGGTATCGCGTCGGGGGCGGAAGTTATCGTCGTTCCCGAAAAGCCTTTCGATATGGACAGTATCATTCGGCATATCGACGATTCGAGAATGCGCGGTAAGCATTCCAATATCATCGTCGTGGCAGAGGGCGTCATGGGGGCGGATCAGTTTGCAAAGCAGTTGCAGACGCGTACGCCGTACAGCGTCCGTGCGACGTGTATCGGTCACGTACAGCGCGGCGGTTCGCCGTCGATGGCGGATAGAATGTTGGCGGTACAGTTCGGTAATAAAGCGGTACGCTTGTTGAAAGACGGCATCGGCAACCGAGTCGTCGGGATTCGAGATAATCATATTATCGATATGGATATTTCGGAGGCGTTGTCGATGAAGAAAACGTTTAATACGGAACTGTACGAAACGTTGCAGATGATTTCCATGTAAAAGAACGAAAGAACCGCTCGTAAGAGCGGTTCTTTTACGATAAAGAAGAAAAAAATAGGAAAAATTCGGTAAAATTTTTGTTTGACCTATTGAAATTTTGGTTATTTAATAGTATAATACAGTTGTTTTTATAGGAAGGCGTTTTTTTCGCTTTTAAGGCTTGGAGAGGGTAAGAAATGGTATTAACCGTTTGTATGAGTCCCAGTATCGACGTCACGATCGAGCTGGATTCGCTTAATGTAGGGCAGACGAATATTGTAAAAAGTAAAAATTTGTCTTTCGGCGGAAAGGCGTTGAACGTAGCAATCGGCGTACGTCGTTTGGGACACGAGTCTTCGACGACCGGGATTATGTATAATGAAAACGGTTATATGTTTGAAAACGCTCTGGATAAAGAGGGCGTTCCTTTTACGTTTGTATGGAATAAAGGCAGAGTGCGTGAAAATTATAAATTCATCGATAACCGTTCCATGCTCACCGAAGTCAACGACGTAGGGGAAGAAGTGCGTGCGGATAAGATGGAGGAGCTGTTGGGACTGGTGCGTATGTTGTCGTCGAGAAGCGGCGTCACCGTGCTTTCGGGCGGTTTGCCGCGCGGCGTCGATCCGTCCTATTACGGGTTGCTCGCCAAGGCGGTCGATTCTAAATCTTTGAAAATCGTAGACGCGAAAGACGCACGCTTGTTTTCTGCCGTAGAGGTGGGCGTCGACTTGGTAAAACCGAATCTCGAAGAATTGGAACATACGGTAGGGCGGCGCTTTACGGATAAAGAAGACATGCTTGCGGGTTGTTACGAATTGATCGATCGCGGTGCAAAACGGGTTTTGCTTTCATTGGGAAAACAAGGTGCGGTGATTACGGACGGCAGACAGAATTTCTATTGCAAGAGTCTGAACGTTGCGGTAAATTCCACGGTCGGCGCAGGGGACGGTATGGTTGCCGCGGCGGCGATTAAATTGGAACAAGACGCACCCTTACAGGAGATTTTACGTGCGGGGGTAGCAGCCGGCACGGCAACCGTCATGACGGTAGGAAAAGTGTCGTTCACGAAAGAAAAGTACGAAGAAGTGTTGTCGAATTTGCACGTTTCGCAAATTTAACGAGGTACTAAAAAACTTCGGCTCGCATAGAATATAGTATTCTAAAGAACGTTTCTACAACGAGCGGGGAAAACCGCACGGCGCGCAACGGTCGGGAAAGGTCTATGCGAGAGATTACGAAACGGAAACACGGAAGAACGGTTTCTCGTGCTTTGCAACGTCGGTTGCAAAGTCGAGCTACTGCAAGAGTATTTCGATACGAATACGAAGGTTGCGGCTCTTGCTCGCAGCCTTTTTTTGAAATTTCGGGAAAAGTCCCGAAAATGCTTGAAAAAATAAAAAAATACGATATAATAGAAGAAAAGCTCGAACGTTTGCACGAAACGCATTCGTTCGGCATATACTAAGGAGGAAGGCTCTATGGATAAAAAAAGCCGTCAGGAAAAATTCGACGTAAAAAAATGGTATGACAGTTTGCTTTTGGGCGAGGATCGTTGCGGTACGTACGATTTTTGCGCGAAATGCGACAAAGACGAGCAATATCCTTGCGCTTGTGCGATGGAGCGTTTTCGTAAGGAGTTTGTTCGCGTAGGCGTCGTCCGTAGACGGAACGGATAACGGCGAAGGGGGAAGATGACGAAAACGGAAAGAACGGTGGTTGCCGCGTTGGTATTGTTATTGGGCGTATTGCTGATTGCGCTTCGAGGGGCTTTTTTGGAAATGCTTCTTTTGGCAGGCGGCGTAGCTTGCGTCGTGTTTGGCGCGATAGACGTTTTTCAAGGCTTTGTTCCGCCTGCCGTCGTAAAAATTGTCGGCGGCGGTTTACTGATTCTTTGTTGCGTTTTCGTCGTGAAGGCGATTTTGTTTTTACTCGCTTCCGTGTTGCTTGTCGCGGGCTTTTTACTTTTATACGATTTGGCGAAACAACGGAAATGCCGTCGTTCCGTATTTTTGAAAATATGCGACGTTGCGTTGCCGAGCTTGTTGCTGGCAATCGGCGCGTTGATTTTATTTGCCGAGGGGGAAGGCGAGGATTGGTTGTTTATTCTTTGCGGAAGTTTGACCGTCGTGATCGGAGGATTGCAGTTCGCACGGGTGTTTGCGGAAGAATAAAGTTTGCAATGCTGTTTAATATTGTAGGTAAGCGCACGGGGATTTGCACGAGTCCTCGTGTTTTTTATATGCAAGAAAAAGAGCTTTTACTCGCGGAACGCTCTGCGTTTATGCGAAAGAACGGAAAGAGAGCGTCGAGTTCGCCGCCTATTGAGTAAGAAAAGGGCGAAAAAGATAAAAATTTATCGATTTAGCGATTTTATTTTTTCATTCGGGGCGTTTAAGTGTTTGTTATTCAAAAAAAAGTATGATATAATTATTATGTATGAATGGGCGAGTACGCCTTTTCATTCTCGAAGAGGAAAAATCACAAACGGAGATAAAAATTATGAACAACAAAGTTACAATCATTGGCGCAGGTTCGGTAGGTGCTACGGTTGCGTATACGCTCGTGGCGACCGGTTCGGTTGCGGAAATCGTGTTGATCGACGTAAACACAGCGAAGGCAGAAGGGGAGGCAATGGATATTAAGCAGTCCACGCCCTATCTTCACCCCGTGAAAATTTACAGCGGTACGTATGAAGATGCGGTCGGTTCGGATATCGTCATCGTTACGTCCGGTGTAGGCAGAAAGCCCGGTCAGTCCCGTATCGATCTTACGCAGACGAACGTAAACATTTTGAAGAGTATCGCTCCTCAAATCGTGAAATACGCACCCGACGCATTGTATTTGTTCGTTGCGAATCCCGTAGACGTATTGACGTACGTGTTCTGCAAAATTACGGGCGTCCCCAAGAATCGCGTTATCGGTACGGGTACGACTTTGGACAGCATTCGTTTAAGAACGCGTTTGTCGGAATTGTATTCCGTCAACCAAAAACAAGTCCATGCATACGTTCTCGGGGAACATGGTGATTCTTCCTTTGTCGCATGGTCGGCTGCGGATATTTCGGGGATTCCTCTTGATGAATACGAAAATACGTTGACGGAAAAAGACGTGTTGAAAGTATTGCCGTACAGCAGAGAAGAAGTGGAAACGTACGTGAAGAAGTCCGGCGGGCAAATCATTGCAGGCAAGGGCGCTACGTTCTACGGAATCGCGGCGAGCGTCACGCAGATCGTCAACAGCATTTATTCCAGCGCGTATACCATTTTGCCCGTATCCACGGTTTTGGAAGGCGAATACGGCATTTCCGACGTCGCTCTTTCCACGCTTTGCGCAATCAGCAGCGAAGGCGTCGTAACCACGCTCACGCCGAAACTTTCGGAAGAAGAGCTTAAAAAAATGAGACACAGCGCAGACGTTTTGAAAGGCGTCATCGCACAGATAGAAATTTAACGGAAGGAGCATAGGACAAATGGAATATCGTATTGAAAAAGACACGATGGGGGAAATGCAAGTCCCTGCGGACAGATACTGGGCTGCGCAAACGCAGAGAAGTTATCAAAATTTCCGTATCGGCAACGAGGTGATGCCTCGCGAAATCACGCACGCGTTCGGTATCTTGAAGAAAGCCGCCGCACTTGCGAATTGCAAACTCGGCAAACTGTCCGAAGAGAAGAAGAACGCTATTTGCGCGGCTTGCGACGAAGTGATTTCGGGCGATTTGAACGATCATTTCCCGCTCGTCGTATGGCAGACGGGCAGCGGCACGCAGTCGAATATGAATGCGAA
>CAZEVL010000063.1:0-6588 GCA_964515795.1 uncultured Clostridia bacterium
CTTGCCAAAACGTATCTTGGACGGCATTATCGAAATGATTTACGCACTCGACAAAATCGCACCCGGTACGGCAAACGACGATACGCTGCTCTACGGCGTGGAAGTAAAATTCTATAATATGGAAGTAGAAGTGGACGATCGCTTACAAACGCGTTTCAAGGGACTTTACATCATCGGCGACGGAAGCGGAATTACCCATTCTCTTTCCCACGCCTCGGCAAGCGGCGTACACGTGGCAAGAAGCATCTGCGAAGAATAACGTCGTCGCTTTTCCCGTACAAAAAAAATGTTTTACGACGTTTACAATTCCGAAAAGCGGTTTATATATGAAAGAACTCGATTTTTCAGCGAAAGAAAACGCTCGCGGCGTTGACAAACGGGGAAAAGCGTGGTATAATATTAAAAAATTAAAGGATAAGAGGTATTTTTATGAAATATGCACTTAGAGGCATCACCGCCGAAGAACTCAGCTACACAATCAATCGTATTAAAATGGACAAGGATACGAAAATCGAAATCAAACCGCAATTCTCCCGTACGGTAAGACGCGTACAGGAAAACGACAAAGTTTGGTTCGTTTCCTTGGAAGTAAAAGTGGAATCTACCGAAGATTCCCCGAAGCCTTTCAATTTGAAGGCTCGCCTTGTCGGCGTTTTCGAAGCGGAAGATATCAATACCGATTTGGATAAACAGGATCTCGTCATCAATATGACGGAAATCGTATATCCCTATCTCCGTGCGGCTGTGTCGTCCTTAACGGCAAACGCATTCATCAATCCCTTGATTTTGCCCGTTATCCCCGCAGGAACGATGTTCCCCGAAGACAGAGGCGAAGCTCCCTCTAACTTAAACTAAATAACGACAGGTCGCCGCAAAATTGCGGCGACCTCTTTTATACAACGTTTTCGTTAAGTTTTTAATTTCTGCCGTCAATACGACGCAAGCTCGCTCGACACAAACAAACCGTCCGACGACTTTTATTCGTACACAAAGACAGAAAATTACGCTTATAAGAAAAGCAAACTTCGCTTTATTTCAACTTCTGCTGACGAAGCCACACGTTCATAACTACGCTATGCGGCAACAATTTGACGAGCAACGCCTGCCCCTTTGCCTTAAATCCGCAAATCGACACGTCCTTATTCTTGCGTTTCAAATCTTTCCAAGCCCGACGCACGATTTGAGACGGATCGTACATCGCCGTATATTTTTTAACGACCCGTTCCGCATTGTTTGCCGTCGCGCGGTCGAAAAATGCGGTTTTCGTCCAAAACGGACACACGCAAAGACAACGCGCGTGTTTGCTCTTTCGCAATTCGCGATTCAACGCTCTGCCGTACGACAGCACGAACGCTTTGCTCGCACCGTACGTTGCGAGATACGGAATCGGCTGGAAAGCCGCCACGGAAGCAATCAAAAGCACTGCGCTCCCCTCGCACAAATAAGGCGTAACCGCCGTCGTCGTCCCTACGATAGAGCGGCAATTCAAATCCACCATATTCTGCAACACGGCGGCGTCCTCCGTTTCCGCAGCACCGAATCTACCGAATCCGGACGCGCAAATCAAATACCGCACATTTGTGCTTTCAAGCGCCAACGCGTCCTTTAATGCGTCTACGGAACTTTGCTCCGAAAGGTCCAACGCAAACACGCGTACGGGAATTTCCGTCAATGCTTGCAACGCCTCCAATTTGTCTTTGCTTCGAGCCACTACCCAAATTTCGTCCAGTTCGTTCTTTTTGTCGCCCAAGGAAAGGAAAAATTGATTTCCGATACCGCTGGACGCACCCGTCACGATTGCAATACGTTTCATAGAATCTCCTGTTACAATAATATTTGACCGGAAAAGTACCTCCGTATAGAAATACTTTGAAGGTAAGCGTTTCCATGTCGATACGACGATCGTTGCCGCCTACAAGTTTTTAAGAATTTATTATGTTCGTGCGACAGAGCATCTTAACTCTTTACAGATTGCTTTACCTTCCTTAATCTCGCAAAAAAAACGACAATTTTACAAGAGCTGCACAATACACTTATATACTTTATCGGCACACATTTCAATGCCAGTTTCGTTCAAATGTATCAAATCATCGTCGCGAAGCAATTTATCGCGATTGTCGTATACGCATGCGTTCAAATCGTTGATAATAATACCTTTTACCTTTAATTTAGGCACAATCGCTTCGTTAAACGCAGCAATATCCGCATTCGTTTGATACGGATAATTATCTCGCACAGGGGTCGTCGTCGCAAAAATAACATTCGGCGTAATTTTTAATAACACATCGGCAACGCGCAACATATTTTCGACATATTCTTCTTTCGTAGAAAACGTTCCGTCCCCGAACAAATCGCAGACGTCCCAAAGTCCGTTGTTCCAATGAATCACGTCACTGCCTTGTATTTGTTCGCGATAATCGAATAACATACGCAACGTATATTTTGCAAAACGGCAATTCTCCTCAGGCTGAAAAACTTCTGCTTTGCCATCGAGCAACTCCGCGACTCTTTTCCCGTAGCCGATTAGACGAATGGAATCTCCTAATAATGTTACTTTTTTCATATTATATCTCCTATTTTTTTTTAAGCAAATCGATTTTTCTGTCTTTATAGTAATACGTTTTATCCCTTTCGCCGATAGGACGAAGCACTTTTGCGGGATTTCCGACGGCAACGACGTTAGCAGGCAGGTCTTTGGTTACGACGCTACCGGCCCCGACCACGGTGTTATCGCCGATGGTAACGCCCGGCAACACGATTACGCCCGCACCGAGCCAACAATTTTTGCCGATATGCACGGGAAGGTTATATTGTAAACCGCGTTCCCGAAGCTCCGGAAGAACGGGATGCGCGGCGGTGGCAATGGTCACATTCGGTGCGATCATCGTATAATCGCCGACGTAAATATGCGTATCGTCCACCAGCGTCAAATTAAAATTCGCGAAAATATTTTTCCCGAAATGTACGTGTTTACCGCCGAAATTGGCATGAAACGGTGCCAACACGCAACAATTTTCTCCGATTTCCGCAAACA
The DNA here is from genome assembly GCA_964515795.1 of uncultured Clostridia bacterium. GTDB lineage: Bacteria > Bacillota > Clostridia > Christensenellales > Borkfalkiaceae > Scatosoma. The sequence continues at coordinate 3,035 of CAZEVL010000063.1, forward strand.
TTTCTTTGAGCAATGCGTTACGCTTCTCGCCCTCTAAAACGCTCGTCGCGTTGTATTCCTCCATTTTCCTAACACAAAGAGCCTGCTCTTCCGCGATCGACGGATCTGCAGGATTGTAAATCTCTCCGATATGCATTTTTTTCTTTTCGTTCATCGTATTTCTCCTCGATATTTAATATTCCGCGCTTTCGATGACGCCGCCACCCAAACAGTTGATTCCATCGTACAAAACCGCATATTGTCCCTCGGTAACGGCACGCTGTTTTTCGGCAAACTCGATATGCAAAGTACCGTCATCGCGGACGCTGACGCGAACCGCCTGATCGGGCTGTCGATAGCGGAATTTCGCCATGCATTCAAATTCCTTTTTCAAAGGCTTTGCGGGGATCCAATTAAACCCGGTAACCTCGCACGACTTGGAATAGAGCGGCGATTCGTCCCCGTGGGACACATATAAAATATTGTTGGCAAGATCCTTTTTAACGACGAACCATCTGCCGCCTTCTTCCTCGCCTTTAATCCCGCCGAGCTCCAAACCGCGACGTTGTCCCAAAGTGTAATACATCAACCCGAAATGTTCCCCGACTTCTCTCCCCGAAAGATCAAGGATTTTCCCCTTTTGCGCAGGCAGGTACGTACTGAGAAATTTTCGAAAATTTCTCTCCCCGATAAAGCAAATACCCGTACTGTCTTTTTTTTGAGCCGTCGCCAAACCGCGTTCCGATGCGATTTTTCGAATTTCCGGTTTCTCCATATCCTGCAACGGGAACAACACGTTTTCCAACTGCTTTTGCGAAAGCTGATTCAAAAAATACGTTTGATCCTTGTTTTGGTCTTTTGCTTTCTGTAAATAATGCACGCCGTTTTCATGCGCGATTTTACAATAATGCCCCGTTGCGACGTAATCCGCACCGAGCTTCTTCGCTTCGTCCAAAAACGGACCAAACTTAATCTCTCGGTTACAAAGCACGTCGGGATTAGGCGTTCTGCCGGCTTTGTACTCCGCAAGGAAATAAGAAAAGACTCTGTCCATATACTCCTTCGCGAAATTCACGGTATAATACGGAATCTCCAACACTGAACAAACACGGCGCACGTCGGCATAATCGTCCTCCGCCGTACAACAACCGTTTTCGTCGTTTTCCTCCCAATTCAACATATACAGCCCGATGACGTTGTAGCCTTGCTCCTTCAAAAGCAATGCGGCAACGGAGCTATCCACACCGCCGCTCATACCGATAACGACTGTTTTTGACATAAAATACACCTTTCCTTTGCAAAATAAAAAAATTTTTTAGTAAATTTAGAAATAGTATACCATAAACGCTTGCAAAATGGAAGTAAAAAATAGTAAAATATAAGTGCTTTTTAGCAAAAATCGTACTCGTAGTGTAATTGGATAACATTACGGCCTCCGACGCCGTCGAGTCCGGGTTCGAACCCCGGCGGGTACACCAAATCTATAAATTCGAGCCTTACGACGTAAGGCTCGAATTTTTTTATGCCTACACGCAGAGTGACATCGCTTCCTTTCTTACCTCGGTCGGCGTTTTCCCGAAACACTCCGTCCCCTCTCTCCGCTCAAAACGTTTTAGGAGGTATAGATTGAAATATAAAGAATGGTTAGAAAAATGGCTTGCTTGGTACGTTCAACCAACCGTCAAATCGAGGACGCACGAAAAATATCGACGACAGATCGAACGCCACGTTCTCCCCGCGCTCGGAGAATACGAACTACACGAATTAAAAGCAACGGTTCTGCAACGCTTTACGGTTGCCTTGCTTGAAACAGGCATGTCCGCAAATACGATAAACGGAATAGTATCTTTGCTGAAAACGTCGCTCAAACGCGCCGTGCAGATCGGTATTGTCGAGAAAGAATTTTCACACGCCATCGTTCGCCCGAAAGGTAAAGAAAGGCAAGTCGATTGTTTTTCTTCGGCAGAACAACGCAAAATCGAACGATATATTTTCGATAAAAACAATCAAAGGTATTTCGGCATCGTTTTAACGCTTTATACGGGTTTGCGAATCGGAGAGCTGCTTTCCCTTACGTGGAACGATATCGATTTACATAAAGGTATTATAACCGTTTCCAAATCTTGCCGCGACAGTTGGAACGACGGCAAATACGTTAAAATCATCGACACGCCGAAAACAGCTTGTTCCGCGCGCGTTATTCCTATCCCCAAACAGTTATTGCCGCGCCTAAAAGAGTTAAAGAAAATATCGAAATGCGATTACGTCGTAGGCGGCAAAAGTGAATACGGAATAGGTGTTCGGGCGTATCAAAACACGTTTGATTTACTATTGAAACGCCTGCATATACCGCATAAAGGCTTTCACTCTTTGCGGCATACGTTTGCAACGCGCGCGTTGGAATGCGGCATGGACGTCAAAACCCTATCCGAAATTATGGGACATAAAAACCCGACGACCACCTTAAAACGATATGCACACTCTATGATCGAACACAAAGCGGAAATGATGAATAAACTCGGGAAATTATTGCTGTAAAAAAGCACGGAAAGCGACAGTTTTCACTGCCGCTTTTCCACGTAGATTATTGTAATCTATGTACTTATTATAATACCTTTTTGTTAAAATTTCAACTATTTTAGACATTTTTTTTCGAATTTTACAAAAAAATTACTCTGCCCCGCTCCCCGCTTCACGTATTTTCATAAAATTTGTACATAGATTACAATATTCCGTGTAATTATCGAGAAAGTCGTTTATAGGAGAACCTTATGGGAAAAATCGCAGACATTATAAAATATGAGGGCGACAACAGTACTTTTATATGGAAGCACCCTTGCGAAGATTTCAACTCTTTTACACAACTTATAGTCCACGAATCTCAAGAAGCCGTATTCTTTATGAACGGACAAGCGTTGGATATATTCGGCGCAGGTCGTTACACCTTGGAAACGCAAAACATTCCCAAACTCGGCAAAATACTAAATCGTACTACGGGCGGAGATACTCCTTTCCATTGCGAAGTATACTTCATCAATAAAACCGAACAAATGGCGATTAAATGGGGAACGGACAGCAAAGTGCAATTTATTGAACCGACGTACGGATTTCCCGTTTCGATCGGTGCAAGCGGCGAAATGGCTCTTCGTGCGGACGATTCGAAAAAACTGTTGTTAAAACTTGTCGGTACGGAAAACGACTTATCGCAAGCAAAACTCGTTCAATATTTTCGAGCACTTTTAATGACGAAAGTTAAAAGCTATCTTGCGCAAACGATAAAAGCGCAAAAAATCAACCTCTTTGAAATCGACGAAAAATTGCAAGAGCTTTCTTCCGCCCTTAAAGAATTGCTTTACCCCGATTTTTCAAATTACGGCATTGCCCTTGAAAACTTTTTCGTTACGACGATTGTAAAACCCGACGGCGACGCGCAATACGAGAAATTCAAATCTTTACATTTCCGCCAATACGCCGATATAGCCGAGGCAAAACTTCGTCAGCAAGTCAGCATTATCGACGAGCAAACAAAAGCACAACAAACGATAATCGCATCGCAAGCAATGGCAACGAAACGC
>CAZEVL010000064.1:0-6485 GCA_964515795.1 uncultured Clostridia bacterium
TAACTATACCTTTTTGTCTTTACTTTTTGAATTTGATAAAAATGCAAATTCCACTTAGTAAAGACAGGAAAAGTATTCCGTTTTAATAAGGCTTGTTTCGCGACGACGGAGTTTGCGTTTTTTATGCGCTAACTTCGGTTGGCGCATTTTTTTATACGAAAAGGAGAATTGATAATGAAAAGAAAACTTTTTATTGTAACGTTGACAAGTATGTTTGTGCTTTGTTTTTTAGGCGGATTAAGTGCTTGTAATGAAAAGCATACGCACGCTTATAAAGAATTTATTACGCCTCCTACATGTACGGAGCGCGGATATAGTACGTTTTCATGTTCCTGCGGTGATGCTTATATAGATAAATACGTTGATAAGATAAATCACGACTATAAAGAAGAAATTATAACTGCGGCGACTTGCTCGCAAACGGGAGTGAAAAAATGTATTTGCTCGAATTGCGGGGATACTTATACGGATACTTTTTCTATGCTCGAATTGAGTGCAAGCGAAATATACGACTTATCAAAAGATTCGGTCGGGGAAATAATAACATATAATAAAAACGGTAACGAAGTTGCATTGGGAACGGGTTTTGTTTATAGTTCCGATGGGAAAATTGTTACCAATTACCACGTTATCGAAGATGCGTATTCCGCAAAAATAACTATCAACGGAAATATCTATACTGTACAATCCGTGTTGGCTTATGATAAAACGATCGATTTAGCGATATTAAAGATAAATGCAACGGGTTTACCTGTTTTAGAGGTTTGCACTCGAGAACATGCCGTCGGGAAATCAGTATATGCATTCGGTAGCTCAAAAGGCTTAACCGCAACGTTTTCACAAGGTATAATTACGTACGCGGATAGAGAAATCGGCGAAGTGCATTACGTTCAACACGATGCCGCAATTTCGAGCGGAAATTCGGGCGGTCCTCTCATCAATCAATACGGAGAAATAATCGGTATCAATACCATGACTATTAGAGATTCGCAAAATTTGAATTTTGCAATCTCCGTGAAAGAATTATCGAATCTTACGTACGGAACTTCGTTAACGCTCGCTCAATTTTACGAAAAAGAATGCAATGTATTTCTTAAAATGAAAAATTATATTTCACAAAAAGGTACTTATGACAGTGACGATAAAGAATATACATTGCTTCTCGGTTATACGTATTCGTCTGACTATTCTTCTAAGTATACGAGAATGGTTGTATATGATGTTGCCGACGACGAACTCTACTTAATGTTGTTTATCAATGCCGATTACATAGTTTCAATACAGCTTGATGAAATTGACGGTGTATACAATTGGGCGTATATTGACAAAGACTATTACTATATGTCGGGTATATTGTACGCAACGACTTTTACGTCGAATAGCTTATTGGGATATAGCTACGATAATATATCTTCCTCTTCGTTAAAAACTTCGGTTAGAGGACTGGCTTCTTCAATGGTCAACTTATTGATTTTATATATAAGCACGGATTTTGCCGAAATCGGTGTCACCGCAGCCGATTTGGGGTTTGTTAATTATTAAAGTTCGGTCGGGCTCGGGAATTGAAAACATATACGAAACGAAGACTTAACGGTAAGTCTCTGCCCGATAAAAAGGTATAAAAGTACGGATAAAATGGCGCGAATAAAGGAAGTCGTATTCCTAAAAAATTAAGGTATAGCTAAATAGCGGCTATACCTTTTTAATTTGTGATGGAAACCATTGCGAGCCACATGTATTCGATTCCGGTCAATGACAATGTTTTTTATTGACTTTTCCTGCCTTATGAACAATAACCTTGTTTATGAAGGTACGTATGATTTCAGATAAATACACGAAAAGCCTTGACAAATTTCATAAATAGGTATACAATAGATAATGTCATACTGGGTATTATAGGCGAACTCTTTTTTAAGAAAGTTCGTCTACGGGAAGAAATAATCGAAAAGATGAAAAACGAAATACACGGGTATTTTCGGGAGGTTCTATGAAAAAGTTTACGAGGCGTAAGTTGTGCGGTGCGTTGGCATTGCTGGTGATTTCCGCGGCGACGGCAGGCGGCGCGGCAGCGGTGAATACGACTACGCCTTTCTTTGTAAATACAGTGGAAGTGCGTGCCGACTCGGTCGAGGACGGGTTTATTGTAGAGGGTAATACGCTTGTTCGGTACGAGGGCAAGGGGGGAGAAGTGAAACTCCCCGAGGATATCGGTATTTTACGTATCGGTGAAGAAGCCTTTTCCGACAACGACACAATCACGAAAGTGATTTTATCGTCTTCGGTTTCGGCAATAGGCAAAAGAGCGTTTGCGAATTGCAAAAATCTTGTACAGGTCACGCTTGCGCAGGGTGGGACGGACGTCGATATCGGCGAGGAAGCGTTTGAAAATTGCGGATCGACCGCAGAGGGGAGTTTCCGTATTACGAATGCGGATCGCATTCGTTCCCTCGGGGCGCGTGCGTTTGCAAATTCCTCGTTACAAAGTCTCGGCGCATTGGAAAATTTGAAAACAATCGGTACGGAAGTATTCGTCGGGTCGAGAATGAACTCGTACATGGTGTCGGATACTTTGAATTTGGACGAATGGCAAATCAGCGGAACGCCCTTTCTCGGGGTGGAATTGAAAGTTGCGTCGACGGCAACACGGTATACCGTGGAAAACGGCGTTGTGTACGACAAAAGTAAGACGAAAATCTATTTTGTCAACGCTTCGTCGGAGGGTGAATTTGCGTTGCCGACCATGGTAACGAGCGTCAAGGAATATGCGTTTTCTGGGAGCAACGTCACGAAGATCGTTTTGAATAAGCGATTGAAAACGCTCGGCGAAGGTGCGTTTGCGTGTGTGACGTTGCAGACTGTGGAATTCGGAGAATCGGCTTTGACGGCGATTCCGACACGTTGTTTTTTCGGGAGTGGCGTTACGACAATCGAATTGCCGTCCGCGATTACGGAAATCGGCGACGAAGCTTTTGCGGAATGCACGGGGCTGCGCACGATAAAAATTTCGAAAAGCGTGCGGGAAATGGGCGCGCGCGTGTTTAAGGATTGTACGGCTTTGAATACGGCGGAATTGCCTGCTTTGGAAAAGCTCGGCGAAGAAACGTTCCTCGGGACGACAAGTTTGAAAACTGTGGAATTCGACGCGGCTGCGGAAACGACGGGCGAATGGACGTTTAAGGAAACGTCTGTAAAGACGGTCGTTTTAGGAGAAAATATAACGAAGATAGAGCAAGGCGCGTTTTACGGCGCGACGTCTTTGACGGAGTTTTCGATTCCGCAGAATGTGGATACGATTGAGGCGTATGCCTTTGCGGAGTGTAAGAATTTGAAGTCGGCGGACGGGTTGGAAAACGTTAAAAGCTTCGGTGCGTATGCGTTTAGCAATACGGGATTAAAAACGTTGAATTTGCGTAAGGCAACGGAGATAGGCGAAGGTGCGTTTGCCGTTATGCCGAAGAATAACGAATCGGTTTCGTCGTACACGACGTTGAATATGCCGATGGCGGAAACAATCGGAGCATATGCGTTTTATAACGGCGATATGTCGTTGGTGAAATTGCCCGCTACGGTGAAAACGATAGGAGAAGGCGCGTTTGCTTCGGCAAGATATTTGAATAAAATTCGCGTGGACGAACAAAACGAATATTTCTTTGCGGAAGAGAACGTATTGTATCGTTATACGGATAAGGACGGGGGCAGGTATGCGTTGACGTGTTATCCTTCGGCGCGTACGGCTACGGCGCAATCGGGCGAGAAGAGCTATTCCGTGAAAGAAGGGACGGAACGTGTCGACGCGTATACGTTTTTCGAACTGAACGCTAACGTTTTGAATAAAGTAATTTTGCCTTACAGTGTACGGACGATCGGGGACAGAGCGTTTTATGCAAGCGGTGTTAAGACCTATCGTTTCGAATGCATTGACGCACCTGTTTTGGAGTTTGAATATCGAGCGGACGCGGAGGAACGTATCGCCGTGGAAGCGTCCGATGCAACAGCGGAGTTTTATAGAAATTGTCCTATCGCAAACTTCGAAACGGAGCTTTGCAATTATTCGGAGTTCGGGTTCGACGAAAGCGAACTTACGATGTATTATCCCGAAAACGGAACGGGGTACGATTCGGACGTTTACACATTGTATTTTAATGAAAAGGTATCGATAGGCATATTGTCGTCCGAGACGACGAAATTGTGTATCGCGGGAATTCAAAATTTGCCCGACGAGGCGGAATTACAGACGTATAAGACTCTTCCCGTAGACGAGGAAAATCTTGCCCTTGTCAATGCACTTGCGGAAGACGTGAAAACTGTTCGAAAATATTACAACGAAATCAAAGACGACGAACAGCAGCTTGCGTTGCTCGACAAGAGCGATAGACAAAAGCTTTTCGATACGGAAGCGATTTTGCGAGAAGTGAAGGCGAGATTCGGGATTCCCGTGCAAGTCGTTCGATTGGAGATTTCCGAAGAAAGCAGACATAAGTCGAAATATTTGGAGGGCGGCGTATTCGAGTTGTTCGGTTTGGTGGTTTCGTTGGTGTACGACGATCTTTCCGTGCAAACGATCTCGGGCATGAAACTGACGCTTTCGAATACGGAAAAATTAACGACGTCGGATACTTTCGTGACGGTGGAATATCAAGGGCTTTCCTTGCAGATTCCGATTACCGTAACGGAATCGGTCGGGACTGTCGTAGGAGCGGATTCGAGCGACGAAAATACGGGCGTTTCTCCGAAAGAGATTGCGCTGTTCGTGATGGGTGCGACGGCGTTGCTCGTTATAGGGATCGTGTTGTGGGTGTTGTTGAAAAATCGCGTCGGGCGCGGTTATGCGGAGAGAAAGTCGCAAGAGGACGTTGAGGACGAATACGACGATTTCGAAACGGATTCGGACGAGGCGTAAAACAAAAACAAACGGAACGGGTTTTACCGCTCGTTTCGAAAAAAATAAAGAAAGAGGTAAATAGTATGAGTTGGTTAAAAAAATTGTTCCGTAAAAAGGAAAAGTGCGTTGAGCCTGTGAAAGAAGAGCTGGAACCCGTTGTGGCGGAAGAAGTTCCCGCACCGAAAACGGAAATCGTTCGCGAAAAGCAATTCGTCGTGAATTGCCCGAGATGCGGTGCGGCGGTGAAAGTATCGGGTACTGCACCGGCATATCTTTGCGGCGCATGCAGACAGTTGTTCCGTGTGCGTATCGAGGCGAAGATGGTGAAGGATTTGACGGCGGAGGATTTGTCGGATATGGAAGCTCCTATTCCCGAAGAAGTTCCCGTCGTTGCGGACGACGCGGCTATTCCCGAAGAATGTACCGAGATTGTGGAAGAAGTGGAAGAAATCGTAGAAGAAATCGCGGAAACAAGCGACGAAGCAGCGGAATGAGTCTGTGAATAAGACGCCGTTTTGTTTTGCACGGCAGAATCCACGCAAGAGCTATATACCGAATGACGGTAAAAGTGTTTGAAACGGAGAACGTTGTGAAGTCCTTTTGCTTTTTTACGGGGAAGCGTTGCGTCGGATATACTTTTCGAAAAAAACGAAGGCGTTCAAGCGAGAAGAGTCGCTTGGCTAAAAAAAATCCCGACGGCAATTCAACTTGCCGTCGGGATTTTTGATGTTTAATTCGGGAAAGAAATTACAACAGGCTCGCTGCGTCTTTGTCGCAGATAACGGTTACGAACGGGTGTAATTGAAGCACGGAAGCGGGGAGTGTGGGGGTGATTTCGCCCTTGACCATACCGCGTACGGCTTCGGCTTTGTTTTTACCGGATACGACCATAAGAATGGATTTTGCCTGCATAATGTTTTTAATACCCATCGAAAGAGCCTGTTTGGGAACTTCGTCGATAGAGTTGAACAAACGAGAGTTGTCTTTGATGGTATTTTCCGTCAAATTTACAAGATGCGTTACGGAATCGAAAGGGGTGTTCGGTTCGTTGAAACCGATGTGACCGTTAGAACCGAGCCCTAAAACCTGAACGTCGGGCTTTTTGGTTTCCAAAAGCGCATTGTATCTGTCGCATTCCGCTTGGCAATCGGGTGCGCTGCCGCAAGGGAGGTTTGTGTTCTTCAAATCGATGTCGATATGGTCGAACAGGTTGGTACGCATAAAGTAAGCGTAGCTTTGGTTATGGTCGGCGGTAAGACCTACGTATTCGTCCAAATTGACGGAAGATACGTTTTTATAGGAAGTACCGTTTTCTCTATGGTCTTTTGCGATATTTTGATACATACCGATCGGGCTGGAACCTGTTGCTAAGCCGAGCACGGCATTGGGATTGTTTTTAACGATATCGATGACGATTTCGGCGGCTTTTTGGCTCATTTCGTCATAGTTTTCGGTAATGATAACTTTCATGATGCACCTCGATAAAATTATTCTATACATATTATAAAATATTCTTTCGGGAAGGTCAAGTGTTTCGGGATAAAAAGTATAAAAATAGTCTTGATACTTTTATTTATTGTAGCAAGACTAACTTTTTCTTATG
>CAZEVL010000065.1:0-6005 GCA_964515795.1 uncultured Clostridia bacterium
TGTTCAAGCTGGAACACGGCGTCGGTATCGCCCGAAGAAATCAGTTGATAGGCTTCGGGGACGTCCACGCCGATCTCGTTGAAGTCGACGTCGATGCCCTTCCCCTCTTTGATATATTCCAGCGTGTTTTGGATATCCGTCAACGTCGTCAACGCCAAGAAGTCCATCTTCAACATTCCGACGGCTTCCACTTCCTTCATATCGAATTGCGTAACGACGTCCTCGCCGTTTCTTGCGAGCGGCACGTTGTCCGAAAGCACTTTATTGCAAATAACGACGCCTGCCGCGTGTTGCGAGGTGTTTTTAGGCATTCCCTCCAACTTTAAGCCCATATCGATAACGCTGTGCAATTCGGCATTCGTTTCGTAAACTTCTATAAATTCCGTATTCTTCTTTTGTTTCTGTTCCGCAAGTTTTTTCTGTAATTCCGCACGCTTTTCCTCGTTCGTTTCCTCGTCAACTTGCTTTTGCAATTTCGGAATTTTCAAGCCCAACAATTCCCCGATGGTGGATTTACCGTCCATCAATTTCGCGACCTTGTCCGTCTCCGAATACGGCACGCCCATTACGCGCCCTACGTCTTTGATGACGGCACGCGAGGCTAACGTACCGAACGTAACGATCTGCGCAACGTTTTCGGGGTGATATTTTTCGCGAACGTATTCGATCGTCTCGATACGGCGTTTGGTACAAAAGTCCACGTCGAAGTCGGGCATGGAAACACGATCTGGGTTCAAGAAACGTTCGAAAATCAAATCGTAACGAAGCGGATCGACGTCCGTGATCCCGATGGAATACGCAACGATACTGCCCACGCCCGAGCCGCGCCCGGGGCCTACGGGAATCCCGTGCAACCGCGACCAGTTGATATAATCCCACACGATTAGGAAATAGTCCGCAAAGCCCATTTTGATGATAATACCGAGTTCGTATTCCGCTCTTTCTCGAATCGTATCGGTAATTTCCTTATACCGTTTCGGCAATCCCTCCCAAGTGAGTCGCGTCAAATAATCGGGCGAAGTACTGCCGTCGTCCGGCTTGTACAACGGAATCAACGAAGTGTCGCGGATCGGGTCGCCCTTCGGCGTCAAATCGAATACGGGCTCTTCTATCTTATCCGCGATTACGCGCGTATTGGCAATCGCTTCGGGAACGTAATGAAAAAGCTCCGCCATTTCGTCGCCCGATTTCATATAAAATTCGTGCGTTTCGAACTTCATTCTCTTGGGATCGGCAAGCGTTTTTTTCGTCTGAATACACAACAATACGTCGTGCGCCTCCCAATCCGACTTCTCGATATAATGCACGTCGTTGGTCGCAACGAGTTGTATATCCAATTCTCTTGCGATTTGAATAAGCTGAGGGATTACTTGTTTTTCTTCGACGATTCCGTGATCTTGCAATTCGATGTAAAAATCCTCGCCGAAAATTCCTTTCATTTCCGTAGCCCAACGCTTTGCCCCCTCGTAGTCCCCTTTCATCAAAAGCTGCGGCATACGCCCTGCCAAACACGCGGAAAGGCAAATAACACCCTCGTGATGTTTCTTGATGAAATCGTAACTGATACGCGGTTTACCGTAAAAACCGTCTACGTAAGAAAGCGAATCCAGCTTTACGATATTTTTATACCCCTTCTTGTTTTTCGCGAGCAACACAATATGCTCCGTCTTCGTACCGGGGCGTTTATCCAAATGATCGTCGGTGGCGTACAATTCGCAACCGATGATATATTTTATGCCTTTTTTTACGCATTCTTCCGCAAAATACAAAGATGCGTACATATTTCCGTGGTCGGTCACGGCACAGGCGTCAATATTGTTCTTGGCAAGATACTCTACCAAATCGTCTACTTTCGCCGCACCGTCCAAAAGACTGTATTCCGTGTGTAAATGTAAATGTACAAAATCTGTCATATTCTTCCGTTTCTCTTCGTTTACTCTCTATTCGCCAATTCCATAAGCCGTCGCATACGGTGATTTAAGCAACTTTTGCTCACCTGCAAATAATCCGCAAGTTCCTGTAAGGACTTGGACGGTTGTTCCAACCGCAACGTCGCCAACGTTTTCAAATCCTCGCCGAGTTCCTCCCACGCGCCGCTCGTTTGCAATTTCCGTATCGACATTACCTGTTTTACCGCCGCCGTCGCCGCTTTATCGGCGTTGCCCGATATACAGTTCTGCGTGCGGTTATTCTGATTCGACTCGTCGCGTTTTTCTACCAAGGCGGAAAACTTCTTCAAGCAGTGCTCCGCCCCGACAATCGACAAAAAGTCGGAAATCACTTCTTTGTTTTTGATATATACGACGAAAGTTTCTTTCCGTTCGATCAATTTTACGAGCAACTCGAATTCCGCCAGCAAATCACAAAAATCCTGCGCCGTTTTTTTATCGAAAAATACCGTTTCCAAATGATACCCGGATTTACCTTTTTCCTCCGGCAGCGTACAGCTTCCGCCGCCCAAAAACGCGCCTTGAATATAAGCGATTTTTCGCTCTTCCGTCGATACGAGCGACGCGGATATTCCGTCTTTTAGTTCCTCGGAAGAACGCTTCAACAGCCCCAACGACCGCAAAACGGAAGCGTTTTCCCCTTTCGGGCATTGCAGAAGCAATTTATCCCGTTTGTTTCTTCGATCCATAATCGCATTCGTTATCGCAAGCTCCGTCCCGAACGTCTCGAAAAACAAACCCGTAAAAAACTCCGCTACGTTTTCCGTTTCGCTGACAATAAAAAAGGTCGGTTTGCCGTCCTTGATGCCTACCGCGCCGCTCGTACGGATAAAAGCCGATATCGCGGCTCTTTTCGCCGCGTCGGAAGTCTGTACACCGAGTCCGCGATTGATTATTTCTTTTTTAACGTCCGAAGTAAAACTCATATCCGTTTACAACCTTTTCTTATAATCTCGAAAACGAAACGTCGGAAGCCGTCCGTCGATATTGTCTATTCGCTCGTAAGGGAAATCTATCCTTTTCAGCTGCTCTTCCACGATTTTCGTATCCCCGACCCGTTCCGCCGAATGCGCGTCGGAATCGATGATAAACCGTGCGTCCGTTTTTGCCGCGATGTCGGAGAGTTCCTCGTCGGACAAATGCGTTTTTTTAGAATTTAATTCGATATACGTACCGTAATCGGCGGCGCATTTTGCCACCTCCAACGAATCCGACGGGCATAAATACCCCAAATGCGTCACGGCGTCCAAAGGATTGTTTTTGATTGCATTGCAATATGCCGTCGTATTTCTGCGTATCAACCCCTGCGAGGCGGTTTTACGAAGCTTGTCGCACAAAAAGTTTCCGCCGCCGTACCGCAAGCAATTTTTCAATCCGTCATACCGTACAAACACGTGTTTGCCGCATAAATACAAATCGAATTGTTCGAAATCTTTTTCCGTTAAATCCGCCTTGCCGTTCTCCCCGAGAATATTCGCCTCGATACCGACCAAAACGTCTATCCCGGACTTTTCCTCAGCCGCTCGGCAATCGGCGATATAATCGGATAACCGTCTGCGACGCAAACCGAACGCCACGTGCGTAAAGCCGTGGTCGCTGATGCCTATTTGTTTCAAGCCGAGTGCTTTCGCCGCCGCCGCATTCTCCTCCACGGTGTTCTTCCCGTGCGAATACGGCGTATGCGTATGATAATCTGCCGTTAAAATCAATGTCTGCTCCTTTACGTTAAAAAGCGTATCTCTTCTTCGAGGCGAACGCCGAATTTGACGTATACCCGTTCCTTAATCTCTTCAATCAACCGACAAACGTCGTCTTCCGTAGCTCCGCCGTCGTTGATAATAAAATTCGCATGCCGTTCCGAAACGAACGCACCGCCTCTGCGTAAGCCTTTTAAGCCCGCTTTCTCTATCCATTCCCCCGCGAAACCGCCTTTCGGGTTCTTGAACACGCACCCCATGCTTTTACCGTGCGGCAAACCTGCCCTACGGCGTAAGTATTCCCGTTCCCGTTCCTCTATACACGATTTTTTATCGTCGGTCAATCGCAGATACGCACCCAAAATCACGTCCGCATTTTCCATAAAAACGCTGTGCTTATAATCGTAAGCGCATTCCTCCGCCGAAATCGTCAAAAGCCGTCCCGCCCTAAGCACGACGACGCTTTCCGTGATATCCGACATATATCTGCCTTGCGCGCCGGCGTTCATATATAACGCACCGCCGAGCGTACAGGGGATTCCGCTCAAAAATTCGACGCCGCTTTTCTCCGCGTATCGACAAGCACGAAGCAACGCACCGCTTCCCGTGCCTGCGAGAACGAACGAGCTTCGCCCGATCCTCGCGCCGACAAGGGCTTGCGTACCGACGACGATAAGATCTTTCGGGTCGTCGGGCGGCAAAACGTTGGTCATATTTCCGACGATGCAATAAGCGGCGGAAAAGCCCTGCAACGTCGTCACCGTAGTCCGCATCGCGTCGATCGTCGTCGGAAAAAAAGCGAGCTTCGCCGCGCCGCCGATTCCGATTGCACTGTGTTTTGAAAACTCATACGGACTCTTTTGCGGAATATCCGATAACGATTCGCGAATTCTCGACAACAATTCATACACCTCTATTGTAACATATTTTTTTGTTTTTTGAAAGTGTTTCGTTCGCTTTTGAAAAATTTTCAAAAAATAACTTTTATTTATTTTATGCAGGCTCTTCCTCAAGTGTGAAAAAAGAGCCTGCGCATTCTGCATACGCAAGCCCTTTCTAAGAGGAATAACTTTATGCCTTGTAAATAACGTTCCCGTCGCGAACGGTTAAAATAACGTCGAATTTATCGTTCAACACGGTGAAATCCGCATTCTTGCCGACCTTAATACTGCCGATTCGATCGTCCATGCCCAAATTCTTGGCAGGGTTGATGGTTGCGCAATCTACCGCTTTCAAAAACGGCACGCCTACCTTTTCGGTCAAATTCTGCACCGCGCGATTCATACGCAATACGCTCCCTGCTAGCGTACCGTCTTCCAATCTCGCCTCCCCGTTCTGTACGTACACCGTCTGTCCGCCGAGCTCGCTCACGCCGTCGGGAAGTCCCTTGGCGCGCATTGCGTCGGTGACGAGGGTGAGTTTGTCGTCGGGTTTATTTTTTGCAAGCAAACGCATCGCAGGCACGGAAACGTGAATGGTATCCGCGATCAATTCGCAATTCAACTCGTCGAACAACATCGCGCTGCCGACCGTACCGATTTCACGATGATGAAGCGCGGACTGTGCGTTGTAGGTATGCGTTACGTTATGCACGCCCTTGGAAATCGCTTTTTCGATATCCGCGACTTTCGCGCCCGTATGCCCGACGGAAGCCACGATGCCGTTTTTCGACAAATGCTCGATCAATGCGTCCGCGCCCTCCGTTTCGGGGGCAAGCGTCACGATACGAATGGCGTTGCCGCTCGCTTCGTTATAGGCGTCGAAAGCGGCGATATCGGGATTTTTTACATATTCCAAAGGTTGCGCGCCCTTATGCGCCGCCGCGATAAACGGGCCTTCCAAATGCACGCCGATTACCCTTGCGCCGTCCGTTCTCTCCTCCGCTCTGTACGCCTTTACCGCTTCCATTGCTTTGGTGATATTTTCAGGACTTTGCGTCATCGTCGTTACGCAGAACGACGTCGTGCCTTCCGCAGCAACCGTATCGGCGATCACGGAAATATCCTTCGTCGTTCCGTCCATTCCGTCGCTACCGCCGGCTCCGTGAATGTGTTGATCAACGAAACCGGGCAAAACGATCGCGTTTTCGGGAATTTCTATCGCTTGCGCTTTTTTATCTGCAAAAACGGAAATCTTTTCGATTTTTTTATCGAAGCAAACCGTACGTTTCACCAAGCCTTTGCCTTCTACGTATACGATTGCGTTTCTAAAACTTTTCATTCTCTGTCTCCTAAAAGGTATGCTTTATACGTTTGCAGGCAACGAAGCCGCTGCGATACTCTGCCCTACGCGACGATTGTTTTCGTCGGGAAGCCCGATATCGAGCGTTGCGAATTCGGGATATTCCGCAGCCAAAACC
>CAZEVL010000066.1:0-5963 GCA_964515795.1 uncultured Clostridia bacterium
CGACGTTTCCGACGGCGGCGTGACGGGTACGAAAATCTGGGGACGCGGCGCAATGGACGACAAAGGTCCTGCGATGGTCTGCCTGTATTGCTTGAAAGCACTCAAAGACGAAGGCTTCGCGCCGAAACGCAAAATCAAGCTCATCGTCGGTTGCAACGAGGAATGCGGTTGGAAATGTATCGAGCATTACAACGAAGTCGCCGTTATGCCCGAGGAAGGATTTACGCCCGACGCGAATTTCCCTGCAATCTATGCGGAAAAAGGCATTCTGCATTTCACGACTTCGTTCGCATTGAAAAACGCACCTTTCACCGCCTTGAAGGCAGGCGAACGCGCCAATATGGTCTGCGACGAAGCGGAAGTATTTTTGACCAGAAAAGCCGGAAACAAACTCTCGCATTACGAAAACCCCGTCGAGGGAACGCGTTTCTCCTACGACAACACCACGAATATTCTGCGCGTACACGGCAAATCGGCGCACGGCTCTACCCCCGAAACGGGCGCGAACGCGTTGCAAGCGTTGCTCTGCTTCCTTTCGACCTTCGACGAGAATTGCAAGTCCGCCTACGATCTGCTCTTCGCGGACGTAACGGGTTTACGCGAAATGCACGACGAAACGGGTTCGTTGACCATGTCCGCGAACGTCGCTTCGTTCAAGGACGGCGTGCTGTCTATCCAAACGGATATTCGTTTCCCGTCCACGCATAAAAAAGAGGAAATCTTCGAAAAACTCGACGAATACGGTGCGAAGTATACGGTAGATAACTACCAAGCTCCTTTATACAACAACCCGAACGGGAAACTCATCACAGCCTTGATGTCGGTGTACAACAAAGCGTTGGGCGTCGACGAACGCCCGATAGCGATCGGCGGCGGCACGTATGCCAGAGCCTTAAAATGCGGTTGCGGTTTCGGACCGGAACTCTGTGACGAAGAAGCCACGATTCACCAAGCCAACGAGTATATCACGTTCGACCGTATTCGGTTGATGGGAGAAATCTACTACGACGCGCTCAAAGCGGTATGTTCCGAAAACACGGAAACTTACCCTCACGCCACGGCAGTACCGAGCGACGGCAAACACAGAATCGCGACAATCAAAGTAAAACGAATTTTGAAATAACGTTAAAAAGCTCCCCGAAGGGAGCTTTTTTCCATATCCGAACAACTATATTCAGCCAAGTATTTTTCCGTCCTCGCCTTTTGAACCGGAAGCACCGGAAGGACCAGAACTTCCTTTATATCCGCCGTCACCACCGCTACCGGCACTACCTCCATTACCGCCTTTACCAACCATTCCGTTGTTACCTTCATTCAACTCTATGGTCACGTCATCACTCAAAACATTAACTTCTTTATTGCAAACAACACCCGCCAACCCGGCATTACCACCGCTACCGCCGTTACCGCCATTGCCTCCACGACCTCCTCCTGCCCATATAATAGTATTTTTTGCTCCTCTGCCACCATTGCCGCCATTACCACCATCGCCGCCATTGCCGCCATTGCATACTACAAAAATACAGTTTCCCATATGGATATTTAACGCATTCACTACTGTAACTACGTTACCACTATTACCACCATCGCCACCATTGCCGCCATTACCGCCTTTGCCTCCGGTATCGGAATTCCCGACCGTACAGTCTCCAGCTTTCCCACCGTTGCCACCATTGCCACCACGACCTCCATTGCCACCTTTTCCTCCACAAAGCAAAATCGTGCCGTTAAGATTGATATCAACCGCCTTAGCTATAATTGCATTGCTACCATTATAACCATTGTAACCATAAGAACCACTCCCCCCATTGGCACCATCTCTATTATCTTGGGCTTTTCCAGGAGAATAGCCACTGCCGCCGTTTTCACCATCCGAGCCGTTACCGCCGAAGACTTCCAAAGAGCCCGTACCCGTAAGCACCACGTTTTTGCCGTCCGCGCCGATACCTGCGAAACCGTCCGAATTTACGCCGTCGCCGCCTTTGATGTAATTCTTTTCGACGACGTTGATCGTAATATTTTGACTTTGCACCTCGCAGAAATCCAGGGCAACTTTACCTGCCGCCGCCTCGAACCCGAAGTTTTCAAATTCCACGACGATGTCTTCTTTCCAGTTTTTATCGAATTTCACGGAGAAATCTTTCAATTTGCCCGTCTTTACTTCGCCGTTGTCGTTTTCCGCATAATAACCGCCCTTGAACACGACTTTCGTTATCGCTTTTTGCTTCCGCTTCGGCATAATCGTATAAACGTTATCGGTAAAATTCTCGCCGACATAGTCTTTCGTCATCTCAAAATCGTCGTCGCCGAGCAAAGAAGAGAAATCCACTGTCAAAGTGCCCGTTATTTCGTCGAAATAGGAAGGGTCGCAGTAAATATCCAATACTTTCGCCAATAAAACGTTGTACTGTTTGTTACACTGAGAATAAAGATAGGAATTCAATTTGTATTTCGCGTTGGCGTATTCGCTACCCAAAAGATCCCATACGCAATACAAACTGCCGTCGGGCACGTCGATAAACACGTTGTTTTCTTCCTCGTTCAAGCTGTTCACCCATTCGGAAAGCTGTGCGGAAGTACCATTTTCATACTGACCGCCCAAATTCACCGCACTGCCGCCTTGCGTGGTCGCCGAGAACGTCGTTTCCATTTTTTCCGACTTTGTATTCCCCAGCCAAGAATTATCGAAACCCGTACTCGCTCCGCCGCCGAGCGACAACCCCAAGGCGTTGTTAATCGTTCCCTCGATTTTGCTTTGCGTAACCGTTTCTTCTTCGAGCCTGAATTGCGTCTTTACTGCTTCCGTTTCCCCGATGACGGAATAACGGATGTTGCAACTTGCGCCGTAGATCGCCGACATTACCACGTGCGTACCGTAACGACGAATAAACGTTTCGGGACTCATATCTCCCTTATTGACTTTATCGGCGTCAGCCAAAAAGCTCGACGACAAAATATTTCTCAGTTTATCCGTATTGGCATACCCTTCCAACGTTTCCCTATACGACTCGCGGTTGTATTTCAAATCATAAAAGACGCTTGTCGTCTGTTCTCGCGTTTCCTTTTTATATTCCGAACTCACCGAAACCGAAACGTTTTGCGTCGCTTTCAACACACCGATTTCGTTAACGCTCGACTCGCTGCTGAATTTCTTATTCGTTTTCGTGACAAGCTCTTCCAAATACTCTTCCAAATCGTTGGAATATACGCTATACTGTTCTTGTTTGCCGATTGTCGTTTTGACGCGATTGAGTTTTGCAAATTCTTTCTTGTCGAAAACGCTTTCCGTGCCGACCGCCCATTCCGCATAGCCGCCCGTCAAGATATTCACGGTATCGCCGACGCCTTGTCCGATAACCGTCCCCGGTTCGTCCTTCTCCTCGTTCCCGGACGAACTGCTGTCCTGCGACGAACTGCCGTCCATACCACTATCCCGTGACGAGCTACTGTCCGTACCGCTGTCCTGCGACAAGCTGCTATCCCGAAACGAGTCCTCCTCTTTACTCGATCCGCTCAATCCGCTCGACGCGCTCGATCCGTTACCGTTCGGCGACGAAATCCCGACGTTGACGTCAGGAAGTTCTGATACGTCAACGTTCACGTTGCATGCCGCCACGCCGAAACATGCAGCCACACAAACCAGTGCGCAAATTCTGCTCCGAAGTTTTCTCATAACGTAGCCTCCTTTTGTTAAACTACTAAAATTTTGTAGTTTGATTATACTACTAATTTTTCGTATTGTCAACTAATTTTTAGTAGTTTTGGTGTAAAATATGAGTATGGACTATGCAATCGGAAAGAAAATCAAAGAGCTAAGGAAAGACGCAGGACTCACGCAAAAACAGCTTGCAAAGCTGCTCAACAAATCCGAGACCGGTTTTGCGAGCTGGGAACAAGGCTTATCCGAACCGAGCGTAAACGATATCCGAATGCTCTGTTCCATATTGGAAGTATCCGCGGACTATTTACTGGGGTTAGAGGACGAAACGGGCGCAAAGGTGCATATAGAAAACAGTTTCAACAACTTTTTTAACAACGGACATATTGAAATCGACGCAAAATAACTCGCCGCGTAAGCAATACGCGACGAGTTGTTTTTTTCTATATCGTTTTAGTCTTGGGATACGGTATACAACGAATAGAAGTAGCCTTTTCTTTGCATCAGCTCGTCAAACGAACCGCTTTCGCAAATACGCCCGTTTTTCAAAGCAAGAATGCAATCGTATTTTTTCAATAAACCTTCTTCGAGCGCATGCGTGACGACGATTTTCGTAACTCCGTCCAGAGCGAGAACGGAACTCGACACGTTAAACGCCGTTTCCTTATCCAATGCCGCCGTCGCTTCGTCCACGAGCAATACCTGCGATTGCTTCAACAAACTGCGCGCAACGGAAATTCTTTGTTTTTCTCCGCCGGAAAGTTTGCTCCCGTTTTCTCCGCAGAGATACGATTCGCCATGCTCGGCGATGAGTCCGCTCAGTCCGGACAGCCGAACGGCGCGCTCTACTTCCTCGTCGGGATACTTTCGGAACATCGTAATATTCTCCCGTACGGACGCGTTGAACACGAACACGTTTTGCTGAATAACGGAAATCATCTCGTACAACGATTCTCCCGCAATGTTGCGCAACTCCGTTTCGTCGTATAAGATTTCTCCGTCATAGTCTCCGTACGCCGCCGCGAGCAAGTTCAGCATAGTCGTTTTACCGCTCCCCGAAGCCCCGACCAAACAGTAGCTCTTGCCTTTTTCGAAACGAAAATCGATTCCTTCCAACACTTTCTTTTCGTCGTAGCCGAAAGACACGTTGCGGAATTCGACGGAATTTTTCAGTTCCGTTTTCCGCGTTCCGCCTTCCATCTGCGCGTTTTGCTCTATCGCGTTTGCCAGTTTTTCGATCAACGCCTTTGCCGCCTTTTGCTCCGCCAAAGCCTGCGGAATTTGCTGTACGGGGTTGATTACGAAATTCAGTAGCTGCACGAAAACCAATACCGAACCGGCGGAAATCGAAGTGCCAGACAATGCCATATACGCACCGACCAAAAAGATACCGATTTGCAAAACGTTGCCTGCGATTTGAGAAATAGCGACCACGACGACCTGCCGTTTCAAACGCGTGCTTTCCGCCTTCGCGGCTTCCCGTATTTTTTCCACGGCGATTCGGCACATCTGCGCCTCCGCCTTGAAAGACTTAATCACCGAAAAACCGACGAGGCTGTCTTTCAACGTTTCCAAATACGATTGATTTTTTTCGGATAAATTTTTTTCCGCAGTCGCCAACAAATTCCCCGTGGCGAGCGCGGCAACGAACGGCAACGCGGCAAACACAATCGACAGCACGGCGAGCGTCACGTTGTAATAGAACATCAGCGCAAGCGCACCGACCAATAGTAAAACACATTGAATCAACGAGAAAATATTGTTCAAATAATTGCTCTTAATCACCTGCATATCATTGGAAAGCGCGGATATGTACAACGAGGTGTTTTCGCCCGAAAACGCCGATACGCTTTTTTCGGACAATCTTTTATAGGCGTAACTTTCGTACTGTGCCGTCGCTTTCGCCGTAAATCTCGGCAACGAAATGCCTTTCAAAAAATATCCGACGACGTCCGTCAACAACAAAACGATTGCCAGTATCGTAATTTGTTTCAGGGAAAAGCCGACGTCTGCCCCCGATATCAAATCGATAAGCATTTGTAACAACCAAGATATTCCCATGCTAACGCATGCCGACAGAAACAATGACAACACCTGCCCCGCGGCATTCAACGTATTCCCCTTGTAAAATTGTTTGATATACGGCTTCGCCACGTTCCCTTTCTTCACTCGTAAACCTCCGAACGCATAAAATCTCGCATAATAGTATACCCCCCCCCCCCGACTTTTTTTGTCAAGCGATTTTTCGGATTTTTTTACTTTTTTATCAAATCTTTTACGACTTCGCCCGCAAGGATCAAACCTG
>CAZEVL010000067.1:0-5946 GCA_964515795.1 uncultured Clostridia bacterium
AAATCGGCGTCTGCCGACGGAGCATACACGATGGTATACTCCGTCGCGCCGTCGCTAAACAGTCAACTGTTCGTTTCAGCCGTCGCAGGCATTCCGAACAATGCGGTCGCGGCTACCGTGTTGTTGCCAAGCTCTATCTTAAAATCACTTGCAAGATCCGTCAACGCAACCACTCCTATTTCTTCGCTTCCGACGTACAGCTTCCACGCGCCTCCGTCGTTCACGAATTTGATTTCCGTCCAAGTTTTAACTTCGTTGGCATATACATCGCCACCGTCGGGAGCGTAAATTTCTACCCAACCCGAGCTCTTGATATAGAACCGCAATTCGCTGTATTGGCTTATACCCGTGGAAACAAAAGCGTATTTACTTCCGTTCCATGCCGTCGTTGTTGTCGTTACGGCGTAACTTTCACCGCCGATCGTTTCCGTCGTTTCCTCGCCCGTTAAACCAAAAGGATTGTTTGCAACCTTTTGATAAGTAGGTGCGGCAGGTGCGGTATACTCGGGATCGACAATGCCGAACGCTTCGGAAACGAAATAAATACCCTTCATATAGACTGCAAGACTTGCCGTATCCGCAATGTCGCCAGCCTTCCACTCGCCATTGAAATAAATCGCCCAAGCCGTGCCGCTTGTTTCACGGACAAATTCGATACAGTGATAAGTGTTGCTTGCATCAAAAGCAATAATATCGCTTCCCCCCACCTGCATTTGGAACCAACAATTAGTCCCACTTGCGTTATAAACGAAAAATTTCACTTTCGTATATTGCTCGAAGTCGAAAGAATTCAAGGTCATATTCGGCGTAGCAGACCATTCTTTCTTGTATTTAATCGACTTTTCGGACATCGTCGGCTCAACCTTTTCCGTGCTTTCTTCACCTGCCTCGGTAAAGACCGTTTTATCCAACACGCTGTATTCGCCAAGCTGCTTTTCGCTGTTTATTTCTACGTTTTCCACCGTAATCGTTACTTCGCCGTCCGCAGTTATCGTATAAACGCCGTTTGCCGCTTCGACAGCGTTGCCGTTCGCCTTTACGGCAATCGTGCTTTGATTGTACGCGCTATCCAATTCAACGGCGAAAGAAAGCGTTGCGCCCTTTTGCAAAACGACTTTGTCGTTCGCGACATACGCGTTCGCAACGGCATACGTATATCCAGTGCCTGCTGTCAACGAAACTTCTACGCTTTCGTAGTCGTCGTCCGCCACGCCGCAAATTTCGGAAATATACACCACATCGCCTTCGGTAAGCGATACGGAAATCTGCGCGAGGTTCGTAAGGTAAACATCTATCATTGTGCCGTTGTCGTTGACGGAAACGCCGAGATAACCGTTCGATTTCTTTTCGAATTTCACTTCGCTCCAAGCGGTATCCGTCGTCGCCAAAATCCTCGTTCCACCGACCTCCACCGTAATCCATTTGCAGGTTTCGCTTCTCACATAGAATACGACTTCTTTATAAGCAAGCAAATTCAACTCGCTAAACTGTGCTTGCGTCCACTTGGAAACGGTATATTTCGTACTTAAACTCGTAAACGCCGCCGCGCTTTCCGAAACGCTTTCCGACGAGGCATTGCCAAACGAAGGCGCCTCCACCGTAATCGGCGTAAACGTAGGCGCAACGTAATTTTCGTCCTCGATGACGAACACCTCGGAAATATACGTTTTTGCACTAAGCGTAAGTACGATTTCGTTCAAATTCGAATGAAAGCAGAAATCCGTCGCAACCCCGTCGAAATAAAGTCGGAATTCCCCGTTCTCTTTTTCGAGCACTATTTCGTGCCATTCGTTTTTCTTATCACTCGCTACGATTTGCACATAGTCGCCCGCTTTATTGATTTCGAAATAGTCTCCCGCGGTCTTTCCGTAGAATTTCACTTTCTTATACGGCGCAAGAGAAAGGGAGATCAATTGATGGCGCCCCCACCCGGAATAAGCATACTCGTTGACTTCAACGGATTCTTCGCAAGGAAGATCGTCCGTTACAAAGTCCGTCGCCTCTTCCGCAATCGGCGTGGCTTCAAGCAACGTATATGTAGGCGCGACATAGTTTGCGTTCTTCACCGCAAACAACTCGGAAATGCTGTATTTTCCATTCAAAGCACAAGCGATTTCGGAAAATTTATTCGTCAGCGTTGCATCTACGTCCTTGGTTTCCTCTTCGAATCCGTTCTGCGTATGCTTTACGCCGTCAACGTACATCTGATAGTACACCTTTCCGTCCCCTTCCTCTCTGCGGAATTCAAACTTATGCCAAGCCGTATCGGGCGTATGCGGATTTTCCGCAGTAGAATTTCCATACACTACCTCATCGCCTTTCATAAGGGAAATCCAAGACGCGTTATTCAACGAACGCATATAGAACACGAGCGAGGTATACGCTTCCAAATCGAGATTCACAAAACTGCTCTTCACCCATTCCGTTTCGATACCGTTGCTCTTTTCGGAAAGAGGGCCGCCTTTTTCAGAGTCTTCTGTCGACGAAGCAACGACAAGCGGTATATCGGCAATTTTTTCGTAAGCGATCAATCCCTCAACGGTGATCGTCACGTCTTTCATCACTTCCACCGTGTATACGCCTGCCGTGGCTGTCAACGCCGTTCCGTTCGCTTTTACGACAATTTCGCTTTCGCCGTACAATCTGTCCAGCTCGACGGCAAAGGAAAAATTCGTGCCCTTTTCCGCCTTAACGCTACCGTTCTGCACGCTGTATTCGCCCTGCGGCTTTACGGAATAGCCCGTTCCGGATAAACCGCTAACGGTATAGCTTTCCACCACAGCGCTCGAACCGCTGTCGGAAGAACCTCCGTCGCTTGCGGAAGTCTTGTCACTTTCGGAAGTCTTGTCACTTTCGGAAGTTTTGTCACTTTCGGAAGTTTTGCTGCTTTCGGAAGTGCTACCGCCGACCGAAGCCGAAGCGCTGCTTGCCGACGAATCGGAACTACTCGTCCCCGATTGCCAGAAGCTACAACCCGTTGCCGTACCGGCAAAAGCAAAGCCTAAGCACAACAAACCTACCAGTAATTTTTTGTTTTTCATTATAAATCCTCCTCATCGCAATGCGATTTTTTTATTTCTTTATCAATGTAGGCAGGATGATTCCGCCTTCATATTGCCAAATGTTTTTACTCAATGCTTTTGCCGCATTGATATCCCAAGCCATTTCGACGGCTGAAGTATAGCATTGTAAACTTCCCGACGACGTCAACGTGCCCTCACCCAACACATAACACGCCTGCATCGTTGCGTTGTTTGCGCCATAAACCACGGCGGAGACATTGTCGTTTTGCGTATTTTTCGATGGAGTTCGCACTTTGGCTACAACTCCTTCGATCGTACCTCCGTATATGTTGTACGCCAGCACACCGCCTTTTTTCGGAATAGAAGTATACTGCATATCGAGATAGATGTTTTGCACCGTAGCCGTGCCGCCGATCGCGCTCGCCAATCCCGCGCCCTGTACGTTTATTCCGCCGACAGAAATGTTTTCAAACGCAACACCGTCAATCACTGCACCGTTGTGCACTTTTCCGAAAAGCGAAACATAGGTACTCGCACCGCCCGTCAACGATACGTTTTTGACGGAGTGTCCGTTGCCGTACAATTTCGCACGAAAGGCTTTCGTCGTATTGTTATTTGCATCCGCTTGATAAACCGAAGCATATTCCACGCCCGAAAAATCGAGATCGGATGTCAGGAGATAATATTCCCCCATTTTCGCCCCGACGATCATTTTATTCCATGCCGCCGTATCCGTAATAAAATCATCGTATACGGTAACGCTCGCCGTGGCTACGGCATCTCCGTATTGCGCCTGTACCTGCGTAACGCCATGGCGCACGCCGTTAAGCTTTCCGTCGGAAACCGTCGCGAGTTTTTCGTTCGAGGACGTATAGACGATTTCCGCGTTTTCGATTTTTTCGCGCTCGCCGTCCGCCGTCAATTCGTAAGCGGCAAAAGAAAGCGCAACCGCTTCGCCTTTCGCTTCCAACGCATACGAAGAAGTTTCCGCGACGAGGATCGTCGATTTTGCCGTATTCGCCGTCACCGTCACCGTACAGCTTTGGGCGGCATTACCGCAAGTTGCCGTCACGGTTGCCGTGCCGCACTTTTTGGCGAGTATCGTCGCGTATTCGGAATCTCCCTCCACGGAAAGCGTCGTAGGATCGCTCACCGTCCATTTAACGGCACCGACAGGCGATACGTTGACGTTCAAACGAAAACTTTCGTCTTCCATAACGGTATGCGCCGTTTCACCGAGCGAAAGCTCGTAACGGATATCCGTTTTTCCGCCACCCGTAGAATCCTCCGCAGAACTTGACGTTGCAGGCGAAGAAGAGTCCTCAAAAGACGAATCGTCACCGCCGCCGTCTTTTTTACAACCGACCGTCGGCATAACGCAAACGCAGGAAAGCGCGAGCGCGAGCAACAGCGTAAAAATATTCTTTTTCTTCATCGTTTTCTCCTCCTTACGACTTTTTCCATTGATCGATAAGCGACGAAATACCGAAAGAAGATTCCCTCGTCGCTTCGATAGAGAACATCTTCGTGTATTTCTCGAAATCCGCAAGATACGACGCTTTATCTTCGTCGGAAAGCTGATTCATATAGTAAGAAAGCATCATATATATGGGAGAAAGCCGTTCTCTTTGCACGCGATTATACAAGGTTTCGTAACGCACGGGATCGCTCGTCTTCAAAGGCTCTAATGCCGCCAAAGCTTCGTCGAAATAAGTAAACATCGTATTCAACATGCCGACCGACCACAACTTGGTATCGTCCAACAAGAAGAATACCGTGCCCGTCGTATAATCGTGCGAATCGAGATAAGCGTAATGCGCGCGGATCAAATTATAGTATTTCTTAACGCCTTCGGCAGCCAAACCATAGTATTGATTCATAAAATCTTCCACAAGCGCGTTATAATCGGACGAAGCGTCCCAATAAAGTTGACTTTCCGTATACAAGCGAAGCGCTTCGAAAGCGCAAACGTACGAATCGTAGTTGCCTTGATTGTATACGTATTTCACGCCGAGTTCTTTGTAAAATTCCGCATATTCTTTGATATAGCCGAACGTATTGGGCACTTGCAAATAGCTGTATGCGTTCAAAGAGTAGCTCCACACGTAAACATTTTTCTTATTAAAGAGCCAGCTCCACGCTTTCAACATGCAATAATTGCCTAAATTGCTCGGAGAATCGGGGCTTGCGCCGAAATTCATCGACACGGGCGCGAGCATGACGCCTACGTCCTCATGGATATAAATATCGTCGCAAAGCATCGTATATGTATCCGTGGTTGCATCGTAAGTAGCAGGCGCAGGCAACGAAGGACCGTATGCAAAGAAAACGTATTTCACTTCGCGTTCGGGATAAGTCTTTTCCAACCACTTATTTACCTTTTCCGCCACTTTATTGGCTAATTCCAATTCCACCCCGGAATACGCGCCGCCGTACTTTGCCGTTGTCGCCGCGCACTTATCGCATACGCAATAGCTCGAATTATCTTCGTGCCCCAACATAACGTGCGTCGTCGTAGGATACTTTTCCAAGTAAAGCTCTACGCGCAAGCAGAGCTCTTCTATCATCTCTTCGTTGGAAAGACAAAGTTGCTGTCCGCCGTTGATATACCAATCGGGATGCGCCGCTCCGTAAGTCGAATAAGGCAGATACGTACTAACCAAGGTGTGCGTAAACGTAGACCAAACTTCGCCGTTTGTTCCGAGCGAACGTAAGCGATAGGAATACGTTCTGTCGTTCGTGACTGCCTTATACATCATATAACGAAGATCGATGGAAGGACGATATTTTTCGTTAAAGTTATACAACGGAATAACATTCGTCTTTTCGTATACGATTTCGTCCGCGGCGTATACCTTAAATCCGATTGTATAAAGCAATACGTCGTAAACGCCGTAAAGCGTTCCGTTATAGGTGACGGCTG
>CAZEVL010000068.1:0-5739 GCA_964515795.1 uncultured Clostridia bacterium
AAGAAAAAACGAAGAAAAAAACGGGCGCGTTGTGGGCGCTCGGAAGAATGACGCGGGATTTGCTTGCGATTAAGTCGTGGTTGTTCGGGGCGCTGCTTTGCGCGGTCGGTATTATCGCGTGCAACGTAATTTCTCCGAAACTGCTGGGTTCGTTGGTCGGCTCGCTGAGCGACTATTCTCCGACGGACGGGGACGCGGTTACGTTTTTGAACGGCTTGAAACAGCCGATGATTTGGCTTCTCGTTACCTATGCCTGTTACGGAATTTTTTCGTTCGGAAAAAGCTTTTTTATGACCAATGCCGCTACGAATAAGATTACGGCGGGAAAACGTATCCAGCTTTCGGATAAAATTTCCCGTTTGCCGCTTGCCTATCTGGATACCAAAACAACGGGCGAAATGCTTTCGTGCGTGCACAGAAACGTAGGGGAGATGGGCGGTAATATTCGAGAAACGGTGGACGTCGTATTGATGGGCGGCTTGCAGATCGTCGTGATGGCGGTGATGATGTTTTCCGAAAATGCGTTAATCGCAGGTTTGGTATTGCTCCTGACCCCGATTTCCGCAATCCTCGCAACGGTTATAGCCAAAAAGAGTGCGAAAGAATACGAGAAGCTTTGGGAAGAGTACGATCGTTTGTACGAATACGCGGAGGAAACGTACGGAGGCTTGGAAACCGTGAAAAATTTCGGCGTAGAGGACGTGCGCTATCGGGAATTTGTGGAGATAAGCCGTCGTTTGACGGAGATCAGTACAAAGGCGAATTATCTTTCGTCGCTCGTACAGCCGATTGTCGGACTCGTGAATCATCTTTCCTTTATCGTCGTTTGTTTCTTAGGGGGCTATTTGTCGGTTAAGGGCGTTTTGGACGTTACCACGGTGGTGACGCTCGTGCTGTATTCCAAAAATTTTTCCTCGCCTATTATGTTGATTGCAAACGGCTTCTCGTCCGTGCAGTTGCTCGGTTCGTCCGCAAAGAAGGTGTACGAGTTTTTAGACGAAAAGGAAATGTCCGTGGAACAGGCGGATTTTCGTGCGCCCGTACGCGGCGACGTTCGATTCGAGAACGTGGAATTTGCTTACGTAGAGGGGAAGCCCGTCGTGAAAGGACTTTCCTTGACGGCGGAGGCAGGGCAGAAAATCGCCATCGTCGGTCCGACGGGCGGTGGTAAAACGACGCTCGTAAATCTCTTGATGCGGTTTTACGAACCGCAAAGCGGTAAAATTTTTATCGACGGACAGGACGTTGCGACGATTAACCGCGAAACTTTGCGGGAAAATATTTCGATGGTGTTGCAGGATACTTGGTTGTTCGAGGGAACGGTGGCGGAAAATATCGCATACGGCAAGCCCGGGGCGACTCGCGAGGATGTGGAACGTGCGGCAAAATCCGCTTATGCGGACGGGTTTATTTCGTTGTTGCCGCAAGGCTACGATACCGTTTTGTCGGACGCGACTTCTTTGTCGGGCGGTCAGAAACAGTTGCTTACGATTGCGCGTGCGTTTTTGTCGGATAAACCCGTGCTGATTTTGGACGAGGCGACTTCGGACGTCGATACGCGTACGGAGATTTACATACAAAAAGCGATGGATCGACTGCAAAGTCAAAAAACTTCTTTTATAATCGCACACAGACTGTCTACGATCGTACACGCGGATAAGATTTT
This sequence comes from uncultured Clostridia bacterium, assembly GCA_964515795.1. Classification (GTDB taxonomy): domain Bacteria; phylum Bacillota; class Clostridia; order Christensenellales; family Borkfalkiaceae; genus Scatosoma. The sequence goes on from CAZEVL010000068.1 coordinate 1,667, forward strand.
GGCGATCGATAAAGGGGAGATCGTCGATATCGGCAGACACGACGAATTGCTTGCCAAGGGCGGTTTTTATGCGGAGCTTTGGCGCAGTCAGTACGCAAACGCTTAACGTAACAAAAAAACGAGGTCGACGACCTCGTTTTTCGTTACAACGATTTAGTTGTTGATGATGTCTTTGTAAGCCTTACCGAACTTCATAACGGGCTTTTTGCAAGCTGCGATTTGAACGGGTTCTTTCGTCTGAGGGTTGATACCGGTTTTTGCGGGAACGTCCTTAACTTCAAACGTACCGAAGCCTACAAGTTGTACTTTGTCGCCTTCTTTCAACGCTTCCGTAACGGAGGCTACGAATGCTTCGTAAGCCGCTGCCGCGTCTTTGTTCGAAAAACCTGCCTTGTCTGCAATTGCCTTAATTAATTCGCCTTTGTTCATAAGAGTGAATCCCCTTTTAATAAAGTATTTGTATTCTTAAAAATCGCAAAATCTTTAAGTGTTACTATTATAGCCTATCTTAGGGCGTTTGTCAAGTGCGAAAGCTAAAAAAATTCTTCAAAACCATTAAAAATAAAGGATTTTTTGCCTATTTTTTTCGTTTTTTTTCATCGTACGGAAAAATATCGCTTTATTAGTGCGAAAAACAAAAAAAACGCGCCGCCGATTTTCGGGAATCGACGACGCTCGATTTTGACTAAATAAGGATTTCGCAAAGGGGGAGTTATGCGTCTTCCGAATAAAATCCCAAACCGATGACTTGCGAAACGTTGTACATAATCGCAAAGGAGTCCGGGTCTACCGCCTTGATGATACGTTTCAAGGAGGCGACTTGTCGACGGCTTACGATACAGGAGATCATCGTTTTGTCTTCGTGCGTGTACATACCGGTCACGGAAATTCCTGTTACGCCGCGTTTTAATTCGTGCATTAAAATACTCGACATCAACTCGGGCTTGCTCGTGATGATACGGAATTCTCTTGCCGATTGCAGACCGTTCATCATCGTTTCGGTGGTTTTGCTTTCGATATACGTTTCGATGGTTGCGATTGCGACGGGAAGCAAAGTCGCGCCGTAGTCTAACGCACCGCTTTCGGTGTACGATTTCGGAAAAACGAACAGCGAAGAAGCGATGATGATAAAGTTGATGGCGAAGAGTAACCAAGAAATGGAATTTGCCGCCAATTTCTTTTGGATCAATACGGCGAGAATGTCCGTTCCGCCCGTGCTGCCGCCGATCTTGAAAGCGAGAGAAATCGCCGTGCCGAAGCAAAGCCCTGCGCCCAACGCCGCGAATGCTTTAGAGGCTTCGCCGCCCGGAAAGATGATTCGAAAATTCGTAAAGCATTGTTCGAATAACAAAAGCCAGCAGGATTGTAACCCGATGTTGGCGGTAGAAATAAGAGCGAATCGTTTTCGGACGAAGAAAAAAGACAGTAAGACGAGCGGCGCGTTGATGGCGAAGACCAACGTACTTTGCGGTATTAAACCGTCCGATGCGACGTGGATCAAAATGGCGATACCCGAAACGCCGCCGACTGTGAAATTGTTCGGCGTGATGAGCGTGTATGCCGCAAAGGATACCAAAAAGGAGGACGCTAAAAGATAGAGGACGAGTTTTACCCAAGACAAACATTTATTTTTCGTGCTTTTATCCAAAGCGTCCAATGTTTCTTTCGTGATTTTCGGGGGTAAAGTCTCGTGCGGTTGCAAAGACCATTTGTGGGACATAAAAATAACCTCTGATTTTTTCGATTGTACGTTGTCACCGCTCCGCCGAGAGCGGAGCGGTATGCTTTTTTATAAACCTTCTACGACGACCGTGATTTTTGCGCCGACGTTTTCCATTAAACGAATTTCCGCTGGGTAAGAACCGACGTTTTTCACGGAATCCATTTTGATTTTCTTTTTATCGATATCGAAGCCCATGGAACGGAGCGAATCGGCAACGTGTGCGGAAGTGACGCTTCCGAAAACTTTTCCGTTTTCGCCGACTTTGATTTTTACGCTGACGGTTTTTCCGTTTAATTCCTGTGCCAATGCTTTGGTCGCTTTGATCTCCTCCGCTTTGTGGAAAGCGGCTGCTTCCTTTTGCTGTTGCGCTTGGTTGACCGTGCTTGCCGTGGCGGCGGTTGCCAAACCTTTCTTGATTAAAAAGTTTTTGCCGTATCCGTCTGCCACGTCTACGACGTCGCCTTTTTTACCCGTGCCTTTTACGTCTGCCGTTAAAAGAACTTTCATTTCGTATACCTCCTGCGTATCGGGGCGATTTTCGCTCCGTTTTTTCTTTTTCTATATTGTACAAGAAAAAAAGAAAAAAGTCAATAATCTTTCGCTATTTTGCGCATACTCTTTTTAAGGAGGATTGTGATTATGATGAATGAAAATACTCACGACGTCAATACGGCAATCGGTTGCGGAGTTACCGAATGTAAGTACAACCGCGCGGGGGATTATTGCACCCTTCGCAAAATCCACGTAGGCAATACGTGCAGCTGCGATGCGGAGGCTTGTACTTGTTGCGATAGCTTCGAGAAGAAATAAGCCGTAATCGTTGAAAGGGAAAAGGTCGTTTTGCTTGGCAAGACGCCCTTTTTTCTTACGCGGATATCAATAAAACTTATCGAATCAATATTTTTTTATCGATTGCCGAAAACGCTTGCCTTTTTTGTATTTATTCGATATAATATTATCAAATGAGAGAAGGAGCTATTTAGAAATGGAAAAAAAGACATTTTCAAATCGGATTTCGGAATATTTCCGAACGTTGCCGAAACGCTATTTTATTACGGCGTTTTCGGGGATGGCGCAGGGATTGTTCGTGACGTTGATTGCCGGTACGATTTTGGCGCAGATTGCAGGTTGGATCAATCAAATATTCGGCGAGAATTACGTGGGGACGACCTTGAATTACATAGCGAACGTTGCGAAATCGTTGATGGGCGCGGGGATCGGCGTAGGAATTGCGCATGCGCTCGGTAAAAATAAATTGTTGGTATTTTCTTCGGCGGTTGCGGGCATGGTAGGTGCGTTTGCAGACAAACTCATCGTCGGCGGAAGCGGCTTTACGGCGTTGACGCTCGGTGCGCCCGGAAATCCGATAGGGGCTTACGTCGTCACGATGTTCGTTGCGGAGCTCGTCGGGTTGTATGCGGGAAAGACGAAGCTTGACATTTTGCTCGTGCCGCTCGGTGCGTTGCTGTTGTCGCTCGGCGGCGTATACGTCGCGTATCCGTTTATCTGGCTTGTGAATCAATTAGGCGTTTTGATTGCAAAAGCGACGGAAATTACGCCGTTCGTCATGGGGATTGTGATTGCGGTCGTTATGGGCGTTTTGTTGACAATGCCTACCTCGTCCGCGGCGATTTGGGTGGCGGTTTCCGGTCCCGTGATTACGGGTTTTGCAGGCGGAACGGTCGCTGCGGAACAGTATCAGGCGATTTTGCTGGCAGGCGGTGCGGCAACGGTAGGCTGCGCGTGTCATATGGTCGGTTTTGCCGTGGCGAGCTATCGTGAAAACAAGGTTAGCGGCTTGATTTCGCAGGGGATCGGTACGAGTATGTTACAGATTCCGAATATTATGAAAAAACCTTTGATTATGTTGCCGATGATTTTGTCGAGTGCGATTTGCGGACCGCTTTCGACGTGCGTATTCGGGTTGAAATGCGGAGCGTCGGGCGGCGGTATGGGTACGAGCGGTTTGGTCGGCGTATTCGATTTGTTTAAGTATACGGACGGTGCGTTCGGCTATGTCGGGATTATACTTTTGATGTTTGTGTTGCCGATAATTTTGAATTGGCTTATTTCGGAATTTATGCGTAAAAAGGGTTGGATAAAAGACGGGGATATGAAGCTTCCCGAATAACGAAGAAGGCGACGGATGTATCCGTCGCCTTAAAAATTCTTTTATATTCTATGGTTTTGAAGGACGTTGTCTGATCGTTTTCGCACGTTTACGAAAAAAACGAGAGGATTTCGAGTATATATAAATTTTTCAAAAAAGCGGCTTGACGCAAATCGAGTCAAACCGCTTTTTTCTGGTTGAGGCGACGGGACTTGAACCCACGACCTTTTGGTCCCTAAC
>CAZEVL010000069.1:0-5683 GCA_964515795.1 uncultured Clostridia bacterium
CGTCTTTTTGGAACGAAACCACGGAGGGAGTCGTTCTCGCACCTTCTGCATTTGTAATAACGACGGGTTCGCCGCCTTCCATAACCGCTACGCAAGAATTCGTAGTACCGAGGTCGATACCGATTACTTTACCTGCCATAATGTAACTCCTTTTTTGCCGTTTCACGGCGCTGTTTTTGTTTACATTTATATGTAACCGAACGGGAAACGAATTAAACAAAAAAATAAAAATTTTTTAAGAATTCCGAAACAAAACTTTTTTCCCGCAAATAATTCTCAATATCGATTTCGTCTTTACGCGCACGTATAAAAATCATCGCCCGAAGCCGACGCTTCGGGCGATGGTATGTATTCCGTAATAATTAATCGTTTTCCTTATTGAAATAAAGGTCGCATTCCTTAGGTGCGCCGCAGAGCAAACAGAAATCATATCCGTCCTTGTAATAATGCCCCGTCGCTTCGCCGTATTCCTGACCGCAAACTTTACACTCCGCCTTTTCCGTACAAGTCGCTTCCTTACGAGGAATATGTCCCGTAGGCTCTTCCCCGTACGCACCGCAGATACCGCAATAGCTTTGCGTCACGCAATCGCCGATGACCGTCGTGGAAAGCGCAGGCTGTGTTTGACCGTTTCTGTAACCGTCGTGACCGAGCGCAGGAAGAATCTCCAATTTACCGCAATACGAGCAAATGTCCCCACCTTTGTAACCGTCTTCCGTACAAGTAGGCATCTTCGCGTCAACATGTATAGGAGTATGAGGAAGCATCGCAATCTCTTGATAGGTCGTATAGTCGCAACGCGTACAATGTGCATAAGCGTCCCAACCGACAGAAATGCAAGTAGGCGCTTTAGCCTCTTCCGAAATAAGATCATGACCGGTCGCACTTAAATCGCCGTATTCCGAATGACAAATTCCGCAATAGGATTTCTTCGCACAATTTCCGAAATAGGAATATTCGCTGAGCAAAGGATTCGTGCCGTCTTGTTGCCCTTCTCTTTGTCCGTCGTGTCCCAAAGGAGCAATTACTTTCGGTTGTTCCAGCAAAGCTTGACAACGAGAGCATTTCGTACCGCTCGTATAACCGACTGTCGTGCAAGTAGGTTCTACGGCTTCGATAAATTCCTCATCGTGTCCCAACTTATCCGTCGTTACTTTCGTATTCAAATCGCAACGCGTACATTGCCGATAACTCTCCCAGCCGCCCTCGGTACAAGTCGCCGCTTTCGCTTCGATCCAAACAAGCTCGTGCCCCAAAGCTTCGCCGTAAAACTCACCGCAAACACCGCAATATGCCTGGTCCTTACAAGTTGCAGGGGTGGATTTCGCATGCTCGAAACTCAGATCGTGCGAAGGTTCTTTGCCGTATTCCATCTTACAAACGCCGCAATATGCCTTTGTGGTGCAAGTAGCTTTCTTCGAATCTTCGCTTCTGGTACAACTTACGTCGTGTCCGAGCGCCGGAATCACTTCTTTATCGTTATATCCGCAAATCGTACACTTATGATATTCCGCCCAGCCTTCCGTTAAACAAGTAGCCGCTTGTGCGGAAACTCTAATAATATCAGGCTCATGATCGAGCTTTTCCCCGTACGTTTTGCCGCAATCGCCGCAATATGCAGCGCTCATACAGGTTGCAGGTTTAGAATTCGGATTCTTAAATTCCGTATCATGTCCCGTAGCGGGAATGTTTTCTCGCCCGGTCTCATAACCGCAATTTGCGCAACGCTTGCCGGCGGTCTTTCCGGACGTGGTACAAGTCGCGCTTACCGCTGTGCCGTCTACCATTTTATGTCCGATTGCCGGAATAACTTCCGTTTGTTTTTCATCGCAACCTTCATCCGTACATTCGCGGTGTTTAGAACCGTCTTTTTCGCAAGTCGCCTCTTTATCGACAAGCCATTCGCCGTATGTATGCGTATTAGGATTGGCTCCGTTCTCACGCTCGCCTTTTTTTACCGTATCACAAGCCGAAAAACCTGCCGCCGCGATACAAGCGGTCAGCCCCATCAACATTGTAATTGCAAAACGTTTCATTTTTCCCATAGAAGAGTATCCTCCTACTTTTTCTCTACTTTTAACATTATAATGCACATTTCGTCATTTGTCAAGTAAAAATCTAAAATCTCTTTATATATTTTTTATAAAAAATAAAAACTCCGCAAAATCCCTTTTACGGAGCGTTACGTCTTTCATTTTAATTCGTCACGATGACTTGCGCGTAGCGCAGAACTTTTTCGCCTTTTTTATAGCCTTTTACGTACACTTGCTTAACGATGCCGCTCTCTTCGCCCTCGGCGGCAGGCATTGCCATAATCGCTTCCGCAAAATCCGCGTCGAACGCCTCTCCTACGGGGTTAATTTCCTCTACGCCTTCGCCTTCCAGCACCTTTTTATATGCCGACAAAACCATATCCAAGCCTTTTTTCGTGTTTTCGTCCGAACAAGACTCCATCGCACGTTCCAAATTATCACCGACGGGGAACAACGAGGCAATAACATCGTTTCTGCCGTCTGCATAACGCTGTGCAGCCTGATTTTGCGTACGGCGACGATAATTTTCGTATTCCGCCGTCACGGCATACCACTTACGCTTGCTCTCTTCCGCGTCAGCCAAAGCCTTTTCCAGCTCTTCCTGTGCTTTTTTCGCACCGCTTTTCTTTTTCGTTTTTTCTTCTTTTTTGTCCTGCTCTACTTCTTCCGAAACGGAATTTTTCAATTCTTCTTCCATGAACCCGTCCTTTCCTTTTTTGTCGTTACGCTTATTTATAAAGCGAAAAACTCGTTTCTAAACGCCGCAAGAGAAATTTTCGCATTAAAATTCCAAATGCACGAACTTTTCTCTTCTCGAATAGCGATAAAAAATCGCTTTTCTTCCGATAACCGCCACGGGGACGGCTTCCAAAAGATCGGCTACGTTTTCCGCCAAGTTTTTCGGATCTTCGTCTGTCGTTTCCAAAATATGCACTTTAATAACTTCGTGCGCGTCGAGCGCGTCCGAAAGCGTCTTTAACAAATTGTCGGTGATACCGCCTTTCCCTATTTGCGTCACGGGCGACAAATTCGCCGCGATGGACTTCAATTTACTTCTCTGCTTACTGGTAATATTTTCACTTGTTACAATCATATTATCTTCCTTTAACACTTAATTTCGAAACGACCACGGTGCCGTATTTTTATCTCAACGCAACCCTGCCCGCTTGTTTTTTATCTTTTCAAAATCACGGCACGAAGTCGAATTCCACGTCCCCGATCGACACGGTATCGCCCTCTTTACAGCCCATTTTCGTCAACTGTTTGATAACGCCTCTCAAACGAAGCACCTTTTGGAAATAGAGCATGGAATCGGGATTGTTCAACACGACGTTACGGCAAAGCAAATCCACCAAACCGCCGATAACCACGTACACGCCCTCTTCGTCTCGATAAATCTCGAAATCCAAATCGTCGTTGGCTTTGTATTCGAATTCCTCCTCGACGGGAACGGGTTCTACGGGCGGAAGCGTTTCCAACACGGCAAGAATGCCCTCCAAAAGCTCTTTCGTTCCTTCGCCCGTCAACGCGGTGATAGGGAAAATTTTATACTTTCTGCCGTATTTCTTTTTGAACGCCTTCAAATTCTCTTCCGCGCCCCATACGTCGCATTTGTTGCAGACCACGATTTGCGGTTGCTTTGCAAGCTCCTCACTGAATTCCTTCAACTCGTCGTTGATCTTCTTGAAATCTTCTATAGGATCCCTGCCCTCGCAACCGGAAATATCTACCATGTGGCAAAGCATACGCGTGCGCTCGATATGTCTAAGGAAATCGTGTCCGAGCCCTGCGCCCTGCGCCGCACCCTCGATGAGCCCGGGAATATCCGCCGCCACGAACGACTTTTCGTAATACCGCACGACGCCGAGATTCGGCGAAAGCGTCGTGAAATGATAATTTGCTATCTTCGGTCTTGCCGCGGAAATCTTGCTGAGCAACGTACTCTTTCCCACGTTCGGAAAGCCGACAAACCCGACGTCCGCAATGACTTTCATTTCCAAAATCACGTAATGCTGTTTTACCTTTTCGCCCTTTTGCGCAAAATTGGGGGCATGCCGTCTTGCCGTCGTAAACCGTACGTTCCCCTTGCCGCCGTTGCCGCCGCGCGCGACCAAAATTTTCTGCCCGTCCTCGAACACGTCGCAAATGAGTTTGCCCGTTTCCTCGTCGCGGACAAGCGTCCCCAAAGGCACTTTAATAAAAAGGTCCTTACCGCTTTTGCCGAAGCAACGGTTCGTACCGCCGACTTCGCCGCTCTCGGCGAAATATTTAGAGGTAAAGCGGAAAGGGAACAAATCGTTCATATCCTTATCGCCGACGAAATACACGTCGCCGCCCTTGCCGCCGTCGCCGCCGTCGGGACCGCACGCAGGCTTGCCCTTGAACGCCTTAAAGGAATTCATTCCGTCGCCGCCGTCGCCTGCTTTTATTAAAATCCGCACTTTATCGGTAAATTCTGTCGTTGCCATATTTCTGTTCCTTTTTGTCGATTTCGATATTAGTATACCAAAATCCGATAAAAAAATCAATGATTTCCGCGTGAGAAAACCAAGCTTCTTTCACAAAGCCGAAAAAATTGTACGATTCGTTAAGCGCACACCGCCCAAAAACGACAGAACCGCGGCGAAGAATTCCCCTCACCGCAGTTCTTATTACGTTTATCCTTATTTTTACCAGCAAGCAACGTTGTACACCCCCGATACACTTGCGCAGAGGAACAAGCTACCCGAAGCATTGATACCGCTTTTTTAAGGGCAAGTAAGAGTGCAACGATAGGTAGTTGCGTGCGGCAGAGCATAACGTTCTCCTCGCGTTATGCGAGAAAGGTCACGTAGCGACTGAAAAATTTAGGCTCTCTTCGACAAGGGAGCCGTCTGTCTTTTGGGTTTTGCAATAATCTACCCGACTCGTCAAAGTGCGACAAGCCGTACAACACTTTCTTAGTTTCCTTTTGTAAATGTTGCCCAAAGAATTTCCCTCCTTGTGTAAAGGAGGGAAATGTATGCGGAATATTTCTTATTCGGCTAACTCAATCGTGCCGTCGATACAAACGACTGTCTTGATAGCAGAATAGGCAGCCCAATCGTCATCCTTTTCAATTTCGTTCCATTGCTCTTTCGTACCGTTAAACGTAATACTCGTTAAACTTTTACACCCATTAAACACACTACGCTCTATCATTGTTACGCCATTACCGATTGTTACACTTGTCAAACTTCTACACCCTTCGAACGCACACGCATCAATACTCGTCACGCCTTCACCGATTGTCACACTCGTCAAACTTCTACACCTTCTGAACGCAAATTCATTAATATAAGTGACACTATCGGGAACGATAAACGCTGTTGCCGTTTTACCGACTGCGTATTGTATCAAAGCCCTTCCGTCTTTACTGTATAAATTTCCGTCTATCGATTTATAGGTATTGTTATTTTCAGATACTTCTATTCTCGTCAAATTTTTACAATCTTGAAACGCAAAATAGTCAATATTGGTGACGCCGTCACCGATTGTCCCCCCCCGTTAAACTGTTACACCAAGCAAACGCAGAAGCAATAATATCGGTGACACTGCTAACGATACCGAGTTTACCCCCCCTATAATAGACTGTCCCGATAAAACGGTTTGGTCTGCTCCACAAGCTACCA
>CAZEVL010000070.1:0-5467 GCA_964515795.1 uncultured Clostridia bacterium
ACATAATGTCGGAAATTATCTCGCTCGCTTCCGTCGTCGTATGTATCGTCAATTCAATATATTTCATAACTTTACCTCACGCCGATATTATAACACAGCCGCCCGAAAAAGTCAACACTTTGCAGAACGCAATATAAAAGCCTACATACCTGCGTATATAGGCTTTTATCGTCGCTGATTGTTGTTTTACTTATGCTTATAAAGAGGACCGTAAGTTTGGCAAGCTCTGTAATCCTGCCCTTCTTTGTCCATACCGAACGCGTTCCAAGCCGCAGGACGATAGATATCTTCCTCGGGAACGTTGTGCATACACACGGGAATACGAAGCATCGAACACATGGTAATCAAGTCTGCACCGATATGTCCGTAGGAAATCGCGCCGTGGTTCGCACCCCAATTCTGCATAACTTCGTACGCCGTCTTGAAAGGGCTGCCTTCCTTGCCATCGCAACGCGGCGCAAACCATGTACAAGGCCACGTAGGGTTCGTTCTTTCCATCAAAGTATCGGAAACTTCGTCGGGGAGCTGTACCGTCCAGCCTTCCGCGATTTGAAGGACAGGACCTAACCCCTTCACGAGATTCAAACGAATCATCGTACAAGGCATTTCCGCCCTCGTCGTGTAATGGCTGGAGAAACCGCCGCCGCGGAAATTGTCGAAGCCTGCTTCGCACCAAACGGTTGCGTTCGTCATCCTCTCGATGTCTTCGTCGGTGACTTCCCACCACTTCTTCATCACAGGGTTACCGTTCTCGTCCTTACATTCGCCGCAAGCGTCCAAACAAGCCGCACCGGAATTCAACAAGTGAATGATACCGTTCGCTTCCTTCGCTTTTCCCTCGAGCTTATAGCCGGTAACGCGCTCTGTCGCTTCGCCCGACCAATATGTACGAACGTCGGCGAAAATCTGTGCTCTATGCGTCAACAATCTCATAAAGAGCATGCCCAAACCGTTCAAAACGTCGTTTTCGGTAGCGAGCGTATACGGCTCTCGTGCGCCTTGATAATCGAACGTAGAGCTGAGGAAAGCCTCGGGATAATCGCAGTTGGGCCAATGATCCGTCCACTGACGCTGACCTTGGAAACCGCCTGCAATGGCATTATGCCCGACTTTTTCCTCTTCGAAACCGTCGGGAAGATTCGGATTGCCCGCCATCAAATCCTTGATGATGCAATACATCTTTACGGTGAATTCCCACTGTTTCTCTTTTTCTTCGTCCGTGAACTTGATACGACGTTCCTTTCCCAAGAACTCTACGGATTCCGGATTGTCGTCTCTGCCCGTCTTGCAATGCGCTTTCGTCCAAGCGAGTGCTTTTTGATATTCTTCTTCGTTATAAATGCCCTCTTCCATACGACGGAGAATTTCCACTTCGTCTACGGATTCCACGCGCATACCGAGATAAGATTCCATAAAATCCTGATCGATAATCGAACCTGCGATACCCATACATTGCGAACCGATTTGCAAATACGATTTACCGCGCATCGTCGCCACGGCAATCGCCGCGCGTCCGAAACGCAACAATTTTTCTTTTACGTCGTCGGGAATGGTAGTAACCATATCTCGATCCTGCACTTCGTGCCCGTAAATCCCGAACGCAGGCAAACCCTTTTGCGCATGCCCTGCCAAAACGGCAGCCAAATACACCGCACCGGGACGCTCCGTGCCGTTGAATCCCCAAACAGCTTTAATCGTGGTAGGGTCCATATCCATCGTTTCGCTGCCGTAACACCAGCAAGGCGTCACGGACAACGTGATATCCACACCCTCTCTTTTGAACTTCTCCGCGCACGCCGCCGCCTCGGGCACACGCCCGATGGAAGTGTCCGCCATGACGACTTTGACGTGTTCGCCGTTGGAATAGAACAGGTTTTCTTCAAAAAGTTTCTTTGCGGCGTTCGCCATTGCCATTACTTGTCCTTCCAAGCTCTCTCGCAACTGCATAGGTCCGCGTCTGCCGTCCACGATGGGACGGATACCGATTACGGGATAGCCCCCGATATATCTGGATTTTGCCATTGTTTTCCTCCTTAAAGGTATGATTAATTTTATTGTTACGAAAGCCTCGCACTCCTTTCGAACGCGAGCTTTCAACACCTATATTGTAGCAAATCCGTACGGAATTGTCAAGGGTGTATAAACATTTCTTTTCGATAAATTTAACGCGACCCGATACGGGTCGCGTTATCCGATTTTCTTATCTCAAAATCCGTTTCTTTTGTTCGTCGGACGCCTCTTGCGTAAGCTCCGTGACATCCGTCGGACTTCACGAATGGGTGCCGATTATTATATTTACCAAATGACTACGCGTTTTTCGGGCGCGATATACATTTTATCGGTTTCGGTGACGCCGAACGTCGAATACCATTCCTTAAAGTTTCTCGGCGTAATATTTGCACGCAAAATCGCAGGCCCGTGTACGTCAACCGACAACAGCATTTTTCTATATGCGTCTTTCGCTTTTTGACACCATACCTTCGCCCAGTTATAGAAGTATTCCTCGTAAGAAGCGCCTTCCGTTCTCGACATAATGTCCAACGTAACCGAAACTCCGCCGTTGTCCGCAATGTTTTCACTGACGATCAACGAGCTGTTCACTTTGCCCCAAGGAAGCTCTATCCCGTCGAACTGTTCGATCATCTGCTGAATTTTCTTTTCGAATCTTGCGAAATCTTCCTCGGTCCACCAATTATTGATATTGCCGTTCTCGTCGCATTTCGCGCCGTTGCTGTCAAACGCATGCGAAATTTCATGCCCGATAACCGCCCCGATACCGCCGAGGTTTTCGCTTCTCGTCTGTTCCAAGGAATAGAACGGAGCTTGCAGAATCGCGGCAGGGAAAGTTATATCGTTGACGAACGGGTCGTAACAAGCGTTTACCATATGCCCGGGCATTGCCCATTCGGTGGGATCGGTAGGCTTGTCGAGCTTTTCGTACATATCGAGCGTACGAATTTTACGCAACGAATACACGATATCGAACAGCGAATCTTCGGGATTAAATACCAATTTTTCGTAAATTGCTCTCGCCTTATCGGGATACCCCATCTTGACGCCCATGGTCGAAAGTTTCAAAACCGCTTTTTCCTTAGTCGCTTCGCCGAGAATATCGTTTTCGCGAATACGCTTCTGATACGTATCGATGATTTCACGTACGATTTCCGTTACGTCTTTCTTGGCTTCCTCGCCGAAATATTTTTTCCCGTAATAGATACCGACGTGCTCCGAATACATTCCCGACGCAAGATTATACGCGAATTTTTCAATAGGCTGCATTTTCGCAACCCCAGTCAACGCACGTCTGTACGCACCGCCGAGATCACGAAGCTCCTCGGAAAGGAGCGTGCAGGAATTCATAAGTCCTACAACGTACGCCCAGTGCTTATAAAGCGACAACGTCTCCGCATTGAAAAGCTGCGCAAACCCGTTGACGTAACGAGGTTCGCTCACTACGATCGTTTCGGGAACATATCCGAAGAAATCTTTCAAAATTCCATCGAAATCGATCGTCGAAAGCAATTTCGCCACTTCGCTCTCCGCCATGGGATTGTACGTTTCCACGTATTTCGACCATTCTTCGCTCGTCTTTGCGAGTCCGCCGATCCGCTCATCAAACGCAAGTGCGTCGTTTACGTACCGTTCTTGCTCTTCCGGCGAAAGATTCGTCTTTGCGATCACCGCTTTCGCGACGTTCGACCAAATCCCCAACAGTTGCGTCTTTTGTTCTGCCATTTCGGGTTTGTAATAGGACGCGTCGGGCAAAATAACGCCCGCACCCTGTATGTATACAAGACGACGTTTGGTATTTTTCATATCCGTTTCCACGCCGATGTTAAGCGGAGTAGGGATACCGTTCACGTCCAACGTTTTGTACAAACGACCGGCGTCTTCCAACGTATGGATTTGATCCAAAACGGCAAGATTTTTAAGTGCAGGCGCAATGCCGTCCTTTTCTTTTCTCGCACCGTCTTTCGCAATCGCATAGAGCGTACAGGCTCTTTCCAGATAAACGTTGGGGTACGAACGGCTCGCGGTCATATCCGCAAACTCTTTCATCATCGTTTTTTCAACGCCGTCGCTGAGTTCCGCAAAGCCGCCGGCAACGGGCTTATCGTCCGGAATTACGAGCTTATCCAAAGTTTCTTGATTAACGAACGTGTAAAGGTCGTCTTGAATTCTTACATTTTCCATTTTAATAAATCTCCTTACGTTTCCGATTGTTGCGGCTCGTCCTCGAACGATACGCAAGCCGCGGAACACGGCTTTTTTATTATCGTTGTATTTTTTATAACCCGTGCGGCAAGTACAGCCTCTGGTTTTCGAAACATTCGGCAAGTATCGCACTTCCGAAAACGCAAAAACGTTGTGCTAAAATACCCTTAATAAGGCTTTTTGCCGTACAGCGTTTCCACGTTGTCCGAATACCGCTTCATACGGTCGCATTGTTTCAAATCCAGCTCGCTGTCCATCTGCTCGATTTCCTTACGCTGCGCACGTGACAACTTTGTCGGCACTTCCACAATCACACGAATCACCAAATTACCCGTGCCGTTTCTCGCAGACCTGATGCCCTTACCGCGGACGGTGAACACCTGCCCGCTCTGCGTGCCTTCGGGAACGGTGAAATCGAACGTATCGTCGATGGTCGGCACCTGCACAACGCCGCCGAGTGCGGCGATTTTATACGAAATAGGCAAATCGATTTTCAAATCGAAACGTTCGCGGGTAAAGAGCTTATGCGGCTCTACGCGGAACACGACGATTAAATCGCCCGGAGTACCGCCGTTCGGACCTGCCTGCCCCATACCTTTTTTCTTCATGTAGCTGCCCGTATCCACCCCTGCCGGGATATCCATGGAAACAATCGATTCCTTACGAATCGATCCCTTCCCCTTACATTCGGGACATTTTTCCTTAATAACTTTCCCCGTACCGCCGCAATCGGGACAAACGCTCTGACGAATGGTTCGACCGAACATCGTATTTTGTACTTGTTGTACCACGCCTTTGCCTTGACAACGAGAACACGTGCTGTATTCCGTACCGTTTTTCGCGCCTGTGGAACGACAAGCGGAACACGGTTCGTTTCTCATATAGGAAATCGTCTTATGGCAACCCTTCGCGGCGTCCATAAAGGACAGCGTCATTTCGCGTTGAATATCCTCACCCACGGCGGAATGTTGTTGCGTTCTCGCGCCGCCGAAGCCGCCGCCGAAAATACTGCTGAAAATATCTTCGAAACCGCCGCCGAATCCCTCGAAGCCGCCGCCGAAGCCACCCATTCCGGGATGCTCCAACTCATAATCGTATGCCGCGCGCTTTTGCTGATCGGAAAGCGTTTCGTTCGCCTCGTTGACTTCTTTGAATTTTTCCGCAGCCGCCTCGTCGCCTTGGTTACGATCGGGATGATACTTCATCGCAAGCTTTCTGTATGCGGATTTTATCTCTTCGGGCGTGGCGTTTT
>CAZEVL010000071.1:0-5308 GCA_964515795.1 uncultured Clostridia bacterium
CCGTACGAAGCGCGACTATCTCGTCGGCTTGAAGGAAAACGTTATTATCGGTAAATTGATTCCTGCAGGTACGGGTACAAAGGCATATAAATCGGTTGCGCCTCAGTACATCGGCGGCTACAACACCGCTGCGGAAGAGGAAGCAATGACGGAAGATACGGAAGAAAATGTAGAAGAAAACGCGTAAGCGTTTAGGAAAAAGAGTTTTCGGCAAATAGTCGAAGACTCTTTTTTTGTATACGAGATTATATCTTGACATTTTTTTGGAAAGAGAGTATAATGATTTTATAACGATGGCATGAAAGATCTGTGAAAAATCACGAGTAAAAAACGCTTTTTGTTCGTTATAATAAAAAGGGCATAAATACGTCAAAGGAGAATTGTATGGAAAGGGAGCGTTTTATATGCGGAATACGCAAGACGGGAACGTATCTTCGAAAACTTAGTTTTTTCGTGCCGCCTGTTCTTGTATTGCTCGCTATGTTGTTGCTTTTCCGATTAAACGGGCTGTATCCGTTCGGAACGAAAACGTTGTCTTGGTGCGATATGGATCAGCAGGTCGTGCCGCTGTTGGTGGATTTTAAGGACATATTGTGCGGTAAGGACGGTTTTTTCTTAAATATGAAAAATGCCGCGGGAATGAATTTTTTCGGCGTATTTTTCTTCTTTTTGTCCAGTCCGTTTTCGCTTTTGGTGGTTTTTGTAGAAAAGTCGGATATGCTTGCGTTTGCAAATATCCTGATCGTATTGAAGATGTGTACGATTTCGTGTACGGCTTCGATCTATTTTAAGAAAAAACACCCGAATCACGCGATTTTGAACGTAGCTTTGTCTATCTTATATGCGTTTTCCGGCTATACGATGCTGTATTATCAAAACGTTATTTGGTTGGATATCGTGTATCTGTTTCCGTTGCTGTTGCTTGGGTTGGAACGCTTAAAGGAAGGTAAAAAAACGCTGTTCGTTTGCATTTTGGCTGCATGCGTGATCGTGAACTATTATTTGAGTTATATGCTCGTCGTGTTCTTGATTTTATACGTCGGAATCTGGTTGTTACTGTCCAAAGAGAGAGCCTTTGCAAAGGATTTTACGGTGAGTTGCGTGCTTGCCGCCTTGCTCTCGTCGGTCGTTTGGTTGCCTTCTTTGATACAATATTTTTCATCGGGCAGAACGACTTCCGTTTTGGAGAATTTGCGTTCTTCGTCTATTTTTACGGCGCTCCCTACGACGCTGCCTACCATGTTTTCCGTATTGTTTTTGTTTCCGTTTGCGTTTCTTGCCAAAAAAGAGGACAAGGACAACCGTTTGCGTCGGATCTTGTTCGGATTGACGCTCGTCCCGATCGTATTAGAGCCGATTAACAAAATGTGGCAGACGGGCAGTTATATGAGCTTTCCCACTCGTTACGGCTTTATTCCCGTTTTTCTTTGCTTGACGTTGGCGATGGACGCGTTTTCCGTACGAAGAGAATCTGTCGAAACGTCGAATGCACGTCCTTTCGATTTACAAAATTGCAGAAAAAAAATCGGTTTGGTTTTTAAGGAAAATCGAAAAAAGGAACTACCCAGGTATGCGTTGAGTATTGCTGCACTTGTTCTTGCGGTAGGGTATGCGCTGTTTGCGAAAGCGTATACGAAAGCGAATGCGGACGTGATGGATCAATATTCGCAGTCACTTTGGGGAAACGAAGCGTCTTTGGAGGCGTTGCTGAAACTCTACGCGGTGGCGTTGCTGCTCGGTGCGGTTTGGTGTGTGCTGTACAAATGGAAACTGTTTAAGCCTGTATTTTTGTGGCTGTGCGTGGCGGTGATGGCGTTTTCGGAAATATACGTCGCTCCGATGACGTATATGCTGACTCCCGCACACGACGTGGTTTGGTATCGCGAAGTCATGGAGTTGGCGGATAAAATCGAGGACGAGGACTTTTATCGCGTAAAAACGGACCAATCGTATGCCGGGCACGATTTCGACGTGAATTTGATGGCGAGCCTCGGTTATAACGGACTGGGGCATTACACTTCGTTGACGGCGCATAATTATATGACGGCAATTAAGCAATTCGGGTACACCTCGTATTGGATGGAGGTCGGAAACAGCGGCGGAACGATTTTGACGGATGCGTTGTTATCGATAAAGTACCAAATTCAAAGGCAGTCGAACGGTACTTCGTCGGTTTATGAGGGAAGTTATTTCGAGATTGACGAATTGCCTTATACGCTTCCGCTCGGTATTATTTCTCGGGAAGACGTCATTGCGGAGGCGGATACGGAGGACTATTCCCGTCGGGCAGTGTTCCAAACGCAACTGTACGGCGATTTCTTTGACGGGAATGCGGTGACGGCATACGGGCTCGAACGGGCGGATTGCAAAAACTTGACGGTGACGGAGGAAAACGGGAAGTACGTTTTGACGCCGAGCGGCATAGGCAGTATCGTGTTTACCGTTCCGATAGACGAAACGACGACGTTGTATTTTAATGCGTTCGACGAAAATACAAATGCGCTAAATCAAAAGATTAACGGAAAATTCTTTATCGAAGCGCCGAAGAAAAACATTTCCGGATATCCCCAACAACGGGAGAACGGTTTGGCGTGCTTAGGGGAATACGGCACCGCGTATAAAACGGTGACCGTACGCGTGCAAATTAAGAAAAAAGTCACGGTGCGAGATTTGGGTTTGGTCGCGATTCGAAACGAGAGTTTGGAACGGGAACTCGGCGACGTAAAAACGGTCGGGTTGCAAACGTCGAAAAATAAAATTTTCGGAAGTTACGACGCGCAGGGCGGTGAGTGCGTATTTTTGTCCGTGCCGTACAATGACGGAATGCTTCTGAAAATCAACGGAAAAACAGAGCGTTTGTACGAGGTGTACGACGGATTTACGGCTTTCCGCTTGCGCTCGGGCGAAAATAAAATCGAAATAACGTATCGTCCGAAAGGATTCACGACGGGATTCGGTGTAACGATTTTTACCGTTGCGGGTTGTGCGACGTTGGCGGCGTTATGGATTTGGAAAGGGTATCGGTTGCGATTGCCGAAAGGTTGCGAATCGATTGCATACTTTGTTTGGCTTGCGGCGTTCGGTGCGGTGCTCTTGGCGGTTTACGTCGCACCGTTGCTGCTTTGTGCAATCGGATAAACGAAAAGATTATAAAAGAATGAGGAAAAAAATGGAAGAACGTATTCAACAAACGAAAAAACAATTGATTTTGGAAATTATCCGATTTTTAATCGTCGGGGGAACGGCTACGCTTGTCGATTATTTCGTGTTCTGGATATTCGACGGCGTATTGTTTCCTTTGATTTCGACTGCGAGTTGGTGGAAAACGACGTCGCTCGTTTTGGCAACTGCGCTCGGCTTTTGCGTAGGATTGGTCGTGAATTGGTTGCTTTCCGTCAGTTTCGTGTTCAAACAAGTGAAAAACAAAGAGGAAGCTTCGTCGAAAAAATCTTTCGCACTGTTTACGATTATCGGCGTCATCGGCTTGGCGATTACCGAGGTCGGTATTTTGCTCTTGGTTGCGATTCTTCCCGAATTTTCGCTGTTTGGTACGACGACGCTTTTGGGAACGACTTGGGCGAAATGGCTTGCGAAAATCGTAATGACCTGTATCGTTTTGGTATGGAACTATATCGGTCGAAAATTGTTTATTTTTAAGTCTTAATAAGGGGTAGGGATCGGGATATGTGGTATATATTGGTATTCGTTTTCGTGTTTTTAGATACGGTTTTTCAGCACATCAAGAAATTATAACGATTCGTCGAAAATGCGCGTCCTGCGGGGCGCGTTTTTCCTTATTTAGGAATCGCAAAAGATTTGAAAAAAGTTACGGCAAAGGCTTGACAAAAGTCATAGGTCGTGTTATAATAATATACGTGAGATGGCAAGGGGCGTCGCGCGTTGGTTCGCGTACGCCTTTTTTTAGGGAGTGTGCCTCACGGGAGGTAAACAATGACAGGACGTATTCATTCGTTTGAATCCTTCGGTACGGTGGACGGACCGGGCATTCGATTCGTCGTATTTTTACAGGGGTGTCCGTTGCGTTGTCAATATTGTCATAATCCCGACACGTGGAAGTCCGGCGGCACGGAATATACCGTCGAGGAAGTGGCGGAACGTGCGTTGAAATACAAGAATTATTTCGGCGATAAAGGCGGCGTTACCGTGACGGGAGGCGAGCCGTTGGCGCAAATCGATTTCGTAATCGAGTTGTTCAAAACGCTCAAAGCGAAAGGCGTGCATACTTGCGCGGATACTTCCGGGTTTACTTTCGACCCGAATTCCGAAGCGAGCGTTCGGAAACATACGGAGTTGCTCGCGGTGGCGGATCTGTTCCTGCTCGATATCAAACATATCGACGACGAAGCTTGTAAGAAGCTGACGGGGCAGAGCAACGCGCATACGCTTGCGTTTGCGAAGTTTTTGAGCGAACGGAAAAAACCGATGTGGATCCGACAAGTGTTGGTGCCCGGCATAACGGACGCCGAGGAATCGTTGCGGAGAACTCGCGCGTTTATCGAAACGCTCGATACGGTGGAAAAGATCGAGGTTTTGCCCTATCATTCGATGGGGGAAGTAAAATACCGAAAACTCGGCATCGAATATCCGTTGAAAGGGTTAGAAACGCCTTCAAAGGAATCGATTGCACTGGCGAAAAAGATATTAAGAGGTGAGTAAATGACGGTGAACGATTATAAGGAGCAATTACAAGGACTTTGCTGCGTGGAAATCAGCGGCGAATCGTGTGCGAATTGCTTGACGTTGATGCCCCTTTTGAAGAATTTATGCGATAGCCGCGGCGACGTGCGTTTGGTACACGTGGAGGCGGATTATACGACGCTCGCTTTGATGGAAGAATGGGAAGTGGAAAAAGTGCCGACCATTCTGTTGGTTGAAAACGGAGAGATATTCGCCCGTTGTTCGGGGTTTCAACCGGAAGAGATTTTAGAGGTTTGGTTGGACGCGAAGATTGCGGAGCGTAAAGCAGCCGAGAAATAAAGACGGAAAATCTTCGGTTTGTCAAGGAATTTTACTATTTTTTGCTTAAATTTCGACAAATCGGTTGATATATATAAAGAAAAAATATTTTACAGGAGTACTGATATGATGCAATACAAAGGTTGGGAAGGTTTCATTCCCGGTAAATGGTGTAACGACGAAGTAGACGTACGTGACTTCATTCAGCGTAACTATACGCCGTATGAAGGCGACGCGAAGTTCCTTGCTCCCGCAACGGAAGCTACGAAGAAGCTTTGGAACATCGTTTGCGACTTGTCCAAAAAAGAACGTGAAGCAGGCGGCGTTTTGA
>CAZEVL010000072.1:0-5293 GCA_964515795.1 uncultured Clostridia bacterium
TGGCGGTAAATAAATCCAGAGCGATCCCCGACGTGCGCGACGGCTTGAAACCCGTGCACAGACGTATTTTGTTCTCTATGCACGAAATGGGGCTTTATAACGATAAAGCGACGAGAAAATGCGCCCGTATCGTCGGTGACTGTATGGGTAAATATCATCCGCACGGAGATAGTTCCGTTTATGACGCGCTTGTGCGACTCGCACAAGAATTTACGATCAATTTTCCCCTTGTTTACGGACACGGGAATTTCGGTTCCATCGACGGCGACGGCGCGGCGGCAATGCGTTATACCGAGGCGAAGCTTACCAAACTTGCGGCGGAAATGTTGCGCGACTTGGATAAGGAAACGGTAGACTTTATCCCCAACTTTGACGCAACGGAGGAAGAACCCACCGTTTTGCCGGCAAGATATCCTAACTTGCTTGTCAACGGTGCGGACGGTATTGCCGTCGGTATGGCGACGAATATCCCTCCGCACAACCTTGCGGAAGTCATCGACGGTGCGATTGCGATGATCGATAACCCCGAAATTACGGTGGACGAGTTGATGGAAATTATTCCTGCCCCCGATTTTCCTACGGGCGGTATCATCATGGGCAGAAGCGGTATCAAAAAGGCATATCGCACGGGACAAGGGAACATCATCATTCGTTCCAAATGCGAAATCGAGGAATACGGCACGGGTGGAAATACGCGTTCCCGTATCGTCGTGACGGAAATCCCGTATCAGGTCAATAAAGCGCAACTCGTAAAGACGATTGCCGATATGGTTACGGATAAGCGTTTGGAAGGCATTTCCGATATCCGCGACGAATCGGGCAGAGACGGTATGCGTATCGTCATCGAAATCAAGAAAGACGCCAACGCGCAGGTCGTGTTGAATACGCTTTACAAAAAGACGAAATTGCAGACTTCGGACGGTATTATTCTGCTTGCGCTTGTGGAAAACGGCACGGAGCCCAAGACGCTTAATCTGCGTGAGATTTTGTATTATTATCTCGAACATCAAAAAGAAGTCATCACCAGAAGAACGAAGTTCGATTTGGCAAAAACGGAAGAGCGCGCGCATATCATTGCAGGTTTGGTGCTTGCGCTTGCCAACGTGGACGAAGTGATTCGTATTATCAAGGCTTCGGCGGATAAAAACGCGGCTATCGAAGGCTTGACTTCGGCGTTTGAATTGGACGAAAAGCAGGCGAATGCGATTTTGGAAATGCGCTTACAGCGACTTACCTCGCTCGAAGTGGAAAAACTGAAAGCGGAGCTTGTCGAATTGTATGCGACGATCGACGATTTGAAAGATATTCTCGCGCACGAATATCGCGTATTGGATATCATCAAAACCGATCTTACCGAAATTAAGGAGAAATACCCTTCGCCGAGAAAGACGGAAATTTCCGTGGATTACGGCAATATCGACGACGAGGATCTGATCGACAGAGAGGACGTCGTGATTACGATTACGCACGGCGGCTATATCAAGCGTTTGCCCGTGGACGAGTATAAGGCGCAGGGTAGAGGCGGCAGAGGTATTACGGGACACAGACCCAAGGACGAGGACTATGTGGAGAAAATGTTCGTATGCTGCACGCACGACCCGATTTTGCTGTTCTCTTCCAAAGGAAAAGTCTATTCGATCAAAGGCTACGAAATTCCCGAAGCGAATCGTACGGCGAGAGGCAGAGCGATTGTCAACATCGTACAGCTTGATCCCGACGAAAAGCTCGAAACCGTATTGCCTGTTTTGGAAGACGGTACGGGATATCTCGTCATGGCGACGGAAAAAGGCTTGATTAAAAAGACGCATACGGACGAGTTTAAGCGTATCCCGAAAAACGGGAAAATCGCCATTAAATTGCAGGAAGACGACCGCTTGATCGCCGTACGCTTTACGACGGGCGACAACGAAGTGTTGGTGGCTTCTCGCGGCGGCAAATGTATTCGCTTCTCCGAGGAGGACGTTCGTCCGACGGGCAGAGGTACGCAGGGCGTCAAGGCGATGACCCTTGCCAAAGACGACATCGTCGTGGATATGTTGGTGATCGATCCCGCGTTCGATTTGTTCACGCTGACGTCGCTCGGTTACGGGAAGCGTTCCAAGATAGACGATTATCGTTTGCAGAGCCGTGGCGGTAAGGGTATCAAGGCAGGTATCTTTAACGAAAAGACTGGTTATCTCGTCAACTTGAAACCCGTGACGGACGAAAACGATATCATGATTATCACGACGGGCGGCACGATTATTCGTATGCATGCCGATGCAATCAGCTGTATCGGAAGAAGCACGCGCGGCGTACGCGTTATGAACGTGAAAGATAGCGAAGTGGCTACCGTGGACGTCACCGAACGCGACGACGAAGCGGAAACGCAAGCCCCTGAAGAAACCGCAGCGGATCTCAGCCCCGAGGATTTGGCAGGAGAAAACGAAGAAGTCGAAGAAACGGACGAAACGCCCGTGAACGACGAAGAATAAGAAAAAAGGCGATCGTGGAGTTCCCACGATCGCTCTTTTAACGAGGCGTGTATTCGTTGAATGAAAAACGTGTCTATCGTGTGTGAAGTGAAACGGTAGAAGGTGTAAAACCGTACACGGTGCTTTGAAATATAAACAAAAACGAGCAGACCGCATACACGGTTCGCTCGTTTTTTGTTTGCCTTTAATCGGCGGGGTTTAACATATCGCAAGCTTTGATTAAGAAGCTCGATAACGGGAAGCTGAATTGAATAATGATAACGATAAGCAACAGTTGCGGCAAGTTGAAATGCAAGTTGCTCCAACCCGTGAATACGATTTCGCCCAATCCGTTGAAAGACAATACGATGATACAAAGAGCGGTGACTACGCTGAACAGTACGATGCGCACGGCGCTTTCTTTGAACGGTTGACAAATTCGGTACAACATGACCAATCCCGTAAAAGTCAAGGCAATCATCATCAGTGCGTTATATTCCAGCGTGTCAGCGCCTGTTTCGTCGATGAATCCGAAACTTGCGGATAGGGAAGTTTTATGCACGACGTAGAGCGTCATGATGCCGACCGCCATCGTCAACGCTCCGGGGAGAGCGCGGCTGAGTACGTACGGAATGAATTTTCCTTTCACGCGGTTGTTGTTCGGCTGTAAAGACAATACGAAAGAGGGGAGTGCGCTGATCAGAATTTCAAACAGCAACATGTTGTTGGTGGTGAAGAAATACGCACTGCCGAGCGTGATGCAAACGATGGACAGTATCAGCGTCAAAAACGTTTTCATAATGTAGAGCGAGGCGGAGTTTTTGATGTTGTTGATGACTCGTCTGCCTTCTTCTACGATTTTCGGCATAGAGCCGAAATTGTTATCCTGCAACACGAGGTTGGATACGTTTCTCGCCGCTTCGCTTCCCGAGGCGACGGATACGGCGCAATCCGCTTCTTTCATGGCGAGGATATCGTTGACGCCGTCTCCGGTCATGGCAACCGTGTTGCCGGATTTTTTGATGGCGCGGATCAAAAGGGCTTTTTGTTCCGGGGTGACTCGACCGAAAACGGTATACTCGTTTGCGGCGGTTTCCACTTCTAAGGGCGAAAGCCCTTCCAGAGAAATAAAACGTGCCGCGTTGGGAATTCCCGCGCGTCTTGCGACTTCGGATACGGTGACGGGATTGTCGCCGGAGATAACTTTTACGTCGACGTCGTTTTCGTTGAACCATTTTATGGTTTCGACGGCGTCGGGGCGAATGTTGTCCGTAAGCGTGATCAGCGCGACGGCTTTTAAGCCCGACGGAATTTTATCGCCTTGTATTTGCCCGGTCGAATGCGCCAATAATAAGACTCGAAAGCCCATTTGCGCATATTGTTTGACGATTTTGTCGATACGTACGGGCAGAGGCTTTAATACGAATTCCGGTGCGCCGAGCACGAACGTTCCCGTTTCGTCGAACGTCGCGGCGGAGTATTTCCTCGCGGATGAAAATGGTAACGTTGCGAGCGGTTGCATGCTGAAAGAGTGCCCGAAACGGTCGGTAAGCGCGATGGAAGTTTGGTTGTTGTCGTTGATTGCCGCCATCATAGAGCCGATGATATCGTCCATCGTATATTCCGTAGGGTTGTTCAACAGAATGCAATCGCTGACTTTCATTCTTCCGTCGGTGATCGTACCCGTTTTGTCTAAACACAGCACGTTGACGCGTGCCAGCATTTCCAAGGAGTACATGTCTTGTACGAGGGTGTTGTATTTTGCCAATCGAATGATTCCGACGGACATTGCCATGGTGGTGAGCAGTATCAAACCCGAAGGAATCATACCGATAACGACCGCGGCTGTTTTTTGCAACGTTTGGCTGATGACCGGGTCGCCTTGGAACAGTTTGACGAAGAATCCTCCGCGTTCCGTCAAGGCTTCCGCGCTCAAATTGCGGTAATTGACGATGAACATGGCAATGGCGACGGGCACGATCAGCAAACCGATGACTTTGATAAACAGGTTTGTGGAGTTGATAATTTCCGAGTTCGGGCGTTTGTATCGTTTCGCTTTTGCCGTTAAGCGGCTGATGTACGTATTCGCACCGAGCTTATCTACGCGGACGGCAAGTTTGCCGCTCGCCACGAAGGAGCCGGCGTATAAAAGGTCGTCGGGACTTTTTTTGATGGGAACGGATTCGCCTGTCAAAAGCGATTCGTTGATTTCCGCATTCCCTTCGATAACGATGCAGTCGGCAGGGATCTGTTGTCCTGCGGACAGCAGAAGGATATCGTCCAAAACGATTTGATCTACGGGAATGTCTTGCTTTACGCCTTCGCGCATTACCGTGGCGTTCGGGGCGGAAAGGATGGACAATTTATCGATTTGACGTTTCGCGCGGATTTCCTGCACGATGCCTATTGTGACGTTTGCCAATAGAATCAATATAAACCCGAATTGCGTGATCGGGGCTTTGGCAAGCAATAATGCTATGCCGGCAATCAAACACAAGAGGTTGAAAAACGTGCAGATATTCGTTTTGAAAATACTGCGGTACGTTTTGGAATATTTTGCCGTCGTCGTATTCACCAAACCGTCGGAAATACGTTCTTCCACCTGTTTCGAGGTTAAGCCTTCGCTCGCTTTTGCCGTATAGCGTTTCACGCGGACGGGTTCCGTCGGTTCTGCGGACTCTGGCGGCGTTTTTTGCGGCGAAAAAAGCTTTTTTAAGCTCCCTTGTTCCGTTGGGTCCGATTCGGAAAGCCGTGCGAGGTCGTCGGTCGGCTTTTCGGACGTCGCGGAGGGTTTTTTCTGTTTTTTCATAATAGAATGCTCCCGAAATGAGAATGCGTTT
>CAZEVL010000073.1:0-5279 GCA_964515795.1 uncultured Clostridia bacterium
GGGCATACGGGAGAATACCCGTGTGACTGTCACCGTCCGTGAAGCACTATTTACCCCTCAACAATCGATTTACGGGTAATTCGGCACAACGCAAGACGGGAAACACCCGTCTTTTCTTTTTTATTACATTCAGGAGATTTATTATGAAACAGTACAACGTAGGCGTCATCGGCGCAACCGGCATGGTCGGTCAAAGATTTATGTTGCTCTTAAACGACCATCCTTGGTTCAACGTCGTCGTTTTGGCGGCGTCCGCACGCTCCGCGGGAAAAACGTATGCGGAGGCGGTCGGAGAAAAATGGGCGTTCGATTGCCCTATCCCCGAAAAATATCGCTCCATGATCGTTTCGGACGCGGAAGCGGATATGGATAAAATCGCCGAAGCCGTGGATTTCGTGTTCTGTGCGGTCAATATGGACAAAGCGAAAATCAAGGCATTGGAAGAAGCGTATGCAAAGAAAGAGATTCCCGTCGTTTCCAACAATTCCGCACATCGTTTCACGCCCGACGTGCCGATGATTATCCCGGAAATCAATGCGGAACATTTACAAATCATCTCCGCACAAAAAAAACGTTTGGGTACGAAACGCGGTTTCATCGCGGTAAAATCCAACTGCTCGTTGCAATCCTACGTTCCTCTCCTGCATCCGTTGAAAAAATTCGGTTTGCGCGAGGCGACCGTCTGCACCTATCAGGCAATTTCGGGCGCAGGCAAGACTTTTGCGACGATGCCGGAAATTTTGGACAACGTCATCCCCTACATCGGCGGCGAAGAAGAAAAGAGCGAAAAAGAGCCGCTCAAAATCTGGGGCTCGGTACAAGGCGAGGAAATCGTCAACGCGAATGCGCCCGTCATCACGGCGCAATGTCTGCGCGTACCCGTTTCCGACGGGCATACGGCGGCTGTGTTCGTCACGTTCGACAAAAAGCCTACGAAGGAAGAAATTCTCGACGCTTGGGCGAATTTCAAGGGTGAGCCGCAGGCCTTGCAACTCCCCTCCGCCCCCGTGCAATTCCTTAAATATTTAGAAGACGACAACCGCCCGCAGGCGAAGCTCGACCGCATGGAAGGCAACGGCATGACCGTAACGGCAGGCAGACTGCGCGAAGACCACGTATACGATTATAAATTCATCGGACTTTCGCACAACACCCTCCGCGGCGCAGCCGGCGGCGCGGTGCTTTTGGCGGAATTGCTCGCGGCGAAAGGTTATATGGACTGACAAAAAAATAAAAAGGAAGAATATTATACAGTATGAAAGGATTTTTTAAGGGAAGCGCGACGGCTTTGATTACGCCGTTCATCGCAGACAAAGTAAACTACGACGTTCTCGGAGAATTGGCGGAACACCAAATCGCAAACGGCACGGACGCCATCATTTTCCTCGGTACGACGGGCGAACCCTCGACCATGAGTTTCGAAGAAGAACACGAATTGATGGAATACGCCGTCAAGAAAGTCCGCGGCAGAGCCAAGGTCATTTTCGGTTGCGGCAGCAATAACACCGCCGACGCCGTCATGACGGCTAAAAAAGCGGAAAGTTACGGTGCGGACGGATTGCTCGCCGTGACGCCCTATTACAACAAATGCACGCAAAACGGTTTGGTGGCGTATTACAAAGCCATTTGCGACGCGGTTTCGATCCCCGTCATCGCCTACAACGTCCCCGGACGCACCGGTGTGGAGATTCAACCTGCCACCATGGCTAAAATCGCGGAAATTCCCAACATCGCCGGCATGAAAGACGCAGGCGGCAATATGAGTAAAACGATGGAAACGTTCCGCCTCGTCCGCGAAAAATGCGACGTGTATTCCGGCGAAGACGCCCTGAATTTCCCTATTCTCGCCGTCGGCGGCGCAGGCGTTATTTCCGTTTTGTCCAACATCGTACCCGACCGAGTTAAAAAGCTCTGCACGCTCGTGGAAGAAGGCAAACTCGCGGAAGCTGCCGCGCTCAACGATAAGTTGCTGCCGCTCGCAAACGCTTGTTTCTGCGAAGTCAACCCCATTCCCGTCAAAGAAGCGATGAACCTGCTCGGCTTCGAAGCGGGCGAACCGCGCGCGCCTTTGACGAAAATCGAAGACGCAAATCGCGAAAAACTGATAAAAGCCATGCGAGATTTCGGCTTGGAGGTCAAGGCATGAGCGTAAGAATCATTCTCTGCGGCGCATGCGGAAAAATGGGCGGAAACGTACTCTCGCTCCTTGCGAACGACCCCGACGCGGTTGCCGTTTGCGGCGTAGATTTGTTCCCGAAAGAAATCGGCATTCCCGTTTACACGACTTTTGCCGACGTCAAAGAAGAAGCCGACGTCATCATCGACTTTTCCTCTCCCGTCAACCTTGCGGAACGTCTGGAATATGCCAAAACGCATAAACTCGGCATCGTGTTGGCGGCTACGGGATTCAGTGCGGAAGATTTGAAACTCGTGGACGAATATGCGCACTCGGTTGCGATTTTCAAAACCGCCAACCTTTCCTTGGGCGTAAATTTGATGCAAGCTTTAATAAAAACCGCGGCGGAAGTCTTGGGCGAAGCCTACGACGTAGAGATTATCGAACGTCACCATAACCTGAAAAAAGACGCGCCGAGCGGCACTGCGTTGATGCTCGCCGAAACGATTAACGAAGCTTTTGACGGTAAAAAACGATTTGTCAACGGCAGAGAAGGCATCGTCGGCGCACGCGAAAAGAGCGAGATAGGCATACACGCCGTCCGCGGCGGCACGATCGTCGGCGAACACGAAGTTATGTTTGCCGGCGAAGACGAAATTCTAACGATTTCGCACAGTGCGCGCAGCAAGCGCGTATTTGCCGTCGGCGCGATCCGCGCCGCGAAGTTTTTACCACAAAAAGAGGCAGGCATGTACGAGATGAAGCATCTTTTAGCGGAAGAAAACGCTTAACAAAAACGATATGTAAACAAAAAAAAGATAAGCGAAAAACGCTTATCTTTTTTTGTTTTATAGGACAACTCTCTTCTATCGCCGCCTTTTTTAACATACCCCGACAGTGTGTCTAACCGTTGGGGCACATCGCCGAAAAAAGAGTAGTCTTTTTGTTTTACGAATAAAAATCATTCGCCATATTTTTCTTTCGACGCATACGTGGTATGCAGCAATTCGTGTGCCTTATGCGAATTCGGTTCGCCTAAAAACGCATCGTACAATTCGATAATCTGCGGATTCTTATGCGAAACGCGGAGCGTTTTCGATTCGTCTTCGTGATAAAGAGCCGCCGCGCGCTTTTCACGATACGTATCCAAAATATTCGCGTCCTCGTTTGGCAAGAAGCAAGGCTTAACGTACGGCTGACCGCCGCCTGCCACGCAACCGCCCGGGCACCCCATAATCTCGATGAAATGATACTTGCTCGTCCCTGCGCGAATTTCGTCCAACAGAATCTTGGCATGCTTCATACCGTGCGCCACGGCAACGTTGATCTGCATACCGCCAAGATTGAAAGAAGCTTCCTTGATTCCGTCCAAGCCGCGGACTTCCGCCAGCTCGAGCTTCTGCAATTCTTCTCCCGTGAGCTTATACGCAGCCGTACGAAGCGCCGCTTCCATAACGCCGCCCGTCGCGCCGAAAATAACGCCTGCACCCGTATATTCGCCCACGACGTCGTTGTCGAATTCACCGTCGGGGAGTTTCGCGAAATTGATACCCGAACGCTTAATCAGCCTGCCGAGTTCTCTCGTCGTCAACACGGCGTCCACGTCGGGTAAGCCGTTGACGGACAATTCCGGACGGGTCTTTTCGTATTTTTTTCCCGTACAAGGCATAATCGAAACAACGAACATATCCTTGGGATCGATTCCGTTCTTTTCGCAATAATAGCTCTTCAAAATCGCACCGAACATTTCGTGCGGCGATTTACAAGAGGACAAATGCCCCAACAAATCTCCGTAATTGTATTCCGCATAGTTTACCCAACCGGGCGAACAAGACGTAATCATCGGCAACGCGCCGCCGTTTTTAATACGACTCAACAACTCCGTCGCCTCTTCCATAATCGTAAGGTCTGCGCCGAAGTTCGTGTCGAATACTTTCTTGAAGCCCAAGCGTTTGAGCGCGGAAACCATCTTCCCCGTAACGAGCGTACCGATCGGCATATCGAACTCTTCGCCGAGTGCCGCTCGAACCGCCGGAGCGGTCTGCACGACGACGTATTTGCCTGCCTTCATGGCTTCGTCCACTCTGTCGATTTCGGAAACTTCCATCAACGCACCCGTCGGACATACGCTGACGCATTGTCCGCAAAGTATACAAGGCGACTTTGCAAAGCTTCTGTTTTCCGCAGGCGCGACAATCGTTTCGAAACCGCGTTTTTCGAACCCGAGAATTCCCATGCCGTGTGCGTTTTTACAACGCTCCACGCATCTGCCGCAAAGAATACATTTCGACGTATCTCTGACGATGGACGGACTGATTCTGTCCAACGTACGCTCCGTCTGCGCGCCTTGATACATATCGTCTCTCGCGCCCGTCACTTTCGCGACGTGCAACAATTCGCACTTACCGTTCTTTTCGCATTGTTGACAATTTTTATTGTGATTGGAAAGAAGCAATTCCACCGAAGTTCTTCTCGCAGCCGTCGCTTTGGGCGAGGAAATTGTGATTTCCATGCCTTCCGCCACGGGATACACGCACGAAGCGACAAGACCTCTTGCGCCCGTAGCCTCTACCAAACAAACCCTGCACGAGCCTTTGGAGCATTCCCCGTGATTGAACGCGCAAAGAGAAGGAATCTCGAATCCGCAAGCCTTAGCCGCTTCCAAAATCGTCATACCGGATTCTACCTCGAAAGGAATCCCCTCGATTTTTATATTAACTTTTGCCATATCGTCCGTCCTCCCTTACTTTTTCTCGATTGCCTTAAACTTACAGGAAGCAATACACATGCCGCACTTTATGCACTTCGTCTGATCGATTTTGTACGCCGGCAATTTCTTCCCGGGCGCAACGTAGTCTGTTTTAATGAACGCACCGACGGGACAAGCACGCAAACACGCGCCGCAACCGAAGCATTTGTCTTTATCGATTTCGTACTGCATCAACTTCTTGCAAATGTGTGCAGGACATTTCTTGTCAACGATGTGCGCCACGTACTCGTCACGGAAATGTTTGAGCGTGGACAAGACGGGGTTGGGTGCGGTTTGACCGAGTCCGCAAAGCGAATTGCTCTTAATGCTGTTGGCGAGCTCTTCCAACTCGTCCAAGTCCTTCAACGTCGCTTTTCCGTCCGTAATACGGGTGAGAATTTCGAGCATGCGTTT
>CAZEVL010000074.1:0-4992 GCA_964515795.1 uncultured Clostridia bacterium
AGCGAAAAGATCGGTAGCGGTTTGGTAAGCGTTATGGTTCGCGGCGACGTCGGCGCGGTTAAGGCAGCTGTGGAAGCAGGTTGCGCAGCGGCTACGTCCCTCGGCGAAGTTATCGCAACGCACGTAATTCCTCGTCCCCACGCAGACGTTGAAAAGCTTCTTCCTTCTATTAAATAATCGATAAAACGATTGAAATGCGATGCGTTTCTCGGAAGAACGTCGGAAGAGAAACGCCCGCAACGATTCGTTTTACGAAATAAAAGGAGAATTTTCCAATGAAAGCAATAGCGTTACTCGAAGTGCAAGCTATGGTAGCCGCAATCGCCGGGCTTGACGCTATGGTAAAAGCTGCCGACGTGAAATTGATTCACGTGGAAAAACGCTTGGGCGGCAGACTGGTAACGGTTGTAGTCGAAGGCGAAGTATCCGCAGTGCAGGCGGCGCTCGACGCAGGCGCGGCAGCAGCCGCGGAAGTCGGCAACGTAAAAGGGCGTGAAGTAATCGCTCGCCCGCATCCCGACGTTATGCGGTTTTTAACGACGGGTTAGTTTTAAAGACGATATAAAAAATTCAAAATAAAAAATCTCAGGAGGATTTTACAATGGAAGCATTAGGTATGGTAGAAACGAGAGGTCTTGTTGCAGCAATCGAAGCAGCAGATGCTATGGTAAAGGCAGCAAACGTTGTTCTTATCGGCAGCGAAAAGATCGGTAGCGGTTTGGTAAGCGTTATGGTTCGCGGCGACGTCGGCGCGGTTAAGGCAGCTGTGGAAGCAGGTTGTGCAGCGGCTACGTCCCTCGGCGAAGTTATCGCAACGCACGTAATTCCCAGACCTCACGCAGACGTTGAAAAGCTTCTTCCCAGCATTAAATAAGTTTTTATTTGAACGCATGGAAAACCGCGTCGCCCGTTTCGGGCGACCGAGAAGTGCGACGCGGAAGTTTTTCAATACACCGAGTTCGGTGTAACGGCTACTACAAAAACCGTACGATGACAGATTTTTCGTCTGCCGTATTCTTTTGTTACGGTTTATGAAAGAATGGAGAGAGTGATTATGGAATTTACGAACGCACAAATTGCGGAAATGGTTAAAAAGGTTTTGGCGGATATGGGCGGAGCGACTTCTGCGTCGTCGGATAACGAAGTGCCCGTAGGCGTATCCAACAGACATATTCATTTGACGAAAGCGGACGTGGAAACGTTGTTCGGCGTCGGGTACGAATTGACTCCCTTAAAGGATCTTTCTCAGCCGGGACAATACGCTTGTAAAGAAACGTTGACGCTTATCGGACCCGCAATGCGTCCGATCGAAGGTGTAAGAGTGCTCGGTCCGGTCAGAAAAAGTTCGCAGGTGGAGATTTCTTTAACGGATTCCTACGTGTTGAAAGTGAAGCCGCCGGTAAGAGAATCGGGCAATATCGCCGGTTCGGCAGGCGTTACGATCGTAGGGCCCAAGGGCGTCGTGCAGTTGAAAGAGGGCTGTATTATCGCCAATCGCCATATACACATGTCGCCGGAAGACGGCAGAAAGTTCGGAGTGAAGGACGGAGATACGGTGACGGTAGACGTAGACGGAAAACGCCGTACGCGTTGGTACGACGTACAGGTGCGCGTGCATCCCGACTTCCGTTT
Source organism: uncultured Clostridia bacterium (assembly GCA_964515795.1). Lineage (GTDB taxonomy): Bacteria > Bacillota > Clostridia > Christensenellales > Borkfalkiaceae > Scatosoma. Next base: position 1,633 of record CAZEVL010000074.1, read on the forward strand.
GGAAATGCATATCGATACGGACGACGCAAATGCGGCTGGGATCGGCAACGGCTTTAATGTTAAGGTCGTTAAGGAGTAAGAGGTGTTAAGAGGAATTATTAGAGGAAACATCGTTTCCACGAGAAAACAGGATTCTCTCGTCGGCTCTAAATTTATGGAAGTCGAGATTATGAAAAACGGCGTTTTGTCGGGCGAATTTATCATCGCCGTGGACAGCGTCGGTGCAGGTATCGGCGAAACGGTGCTGATTACGACGGGTAGTTCCGCACGGTTGGCTTTGCATAACACGAATGCGCCATGCGACGCGGTGATCGTGGGTATCGTCGATTAAGCGAAAGTTTTCGCTAAAAAAACAGAGAAGGCAGTATGGAACTCAAAGAACTAATGAAAGAAGCGGGTATAGTCGGTGCAGGCGGTGCAGGATTCCCCTCGTATGCAAAGTTGGCAGACGGGGCGGATACGCTTGTCGTCAACGGCGCGGAATGCGAACCGTTGTTGTATACCGATTATATTCTTTTACAAAAGGAGATGCCGATGGTGTTGGCAGGGATTCGGGCGGTGTTGGAATACGCCTCGATTTCGCGCGCGCTTCTTTGCGTGAAAGAACACACGGCGGAACGCTTGAAATTGGCGGACGGAACCCGTCTTGCCGAAAAAATTTATTTGAAAGTTTTACCGAACATCTATCCGATGGGCGACGAAATCAGCTTGATTTATCAGGCGACGGGTCGTGTGGTAAAACCGGGAAATTTACCGATTACCGCAGGCGTAATCGTATTCAACGTCGAAACGTTGTATAACGTGGCTGCGGCAGTGAAATTTTCCGCAAACGTGACGATGAAATGGCTCACGATCGCAGGGGATATCCCCGAAACGATCGTACTCCGCGTGCCGGTAGGCGTGACGGTGTCGGAGCTGTTTGCAAAAAATTCGATTACAATTCCCGAAGGATACGTCGTGATCGACGGCGGACCTTCGATGGGTAAAGTCATAGATCCCGAAACGGCAGCGGTAACGAAAACGACGAAGAGTTTGCTCGTTTTGCCAAGTCATATTCCGGCAATCGAGTCCAAATTCCTCGACGGAGCGAAATCGATTGCGCGTGCGGAAACGGCGTGCTGTCAATGTACGCGCTGCACGGATATGTGTCCTCGGCATTTGTTAGGTTATCCGTTGGAACCGCATAAAATGGTTCGTACGGCGAAATCCGCGGTGGAAGTCATGCCCGAAATGGTGCTTTCCGCGACGCTTTGTTGCGGTTGCGGACTTTGCGAAACGCTCGCTTGTTGTCAGGGTATTTCTCCCAAAGCGGTCATCAACGAGTATAAGTCGTTGCTCGCCAAAAACAAAATGCGTTATACGGGTAAGACGGAAGTCGTGCCTGCGGCGGAGCGCGAGTATCGCATGGTGCCTTCCGATCGTTGGGCAAGTTCGCTCGGCGTGGCAAAATTCGATAAGCCTCCGAAATACCTCGGCGAGCAGACGGATTTCACTCGGGCGGAAATTTATTTGCGGCAACATATCGGTGCACCGAGCATAGCGACGGTCACCGACGGCGAATACGTGGAACGCGGTGAAAAGATCGCCGACAGCGCAGAGGGGCTCTCCCTTCCCCAATATGCGTCCGTATCGGGCAGAGTAACGTTAGTTGAGGGAACGAAAATTATTATTGACAAGGTAAACAACAATGTATAATGCAATCGGCGTAATAGAATTAAAAAGCATTCCCAAAGGCGTGGAAGCGACGGACGCCGCGCTTAAAAGCGCGGGCGTGGACGTCGTAACCGCACATCCTGCCTGTCCCGGGAAATACGAAATTATTTTGACTGGTTCGATTTCCAACGTTACGGCAGCGGTTCAGCACGTGTTATCGAAGTTCGACGGCTACGTAATCGATTCTTCCGTGATGGGACGCATCGACGAGCAGGTCATCAAGGCATTGTTCGGCACGCAGACCGGCGAAAAAACAGGCTCTTTGGGCTTGGTGGAAACGTTTTCTGCGGCGACGACGATCAAAGCGGCGGATATTGCCGTCAAGACCTCGCGCGTTTCGATTTACGATTTGCGCGTATCGCGCGGCATGGGCGGTAAGGGCGTCGTTATGTTGACGGGTGAGGTCGGCGACGTAACGGCGGCTGTGGAAGCGGCTTCCGCATACGCCAAGCAGAGCGGTCAACTTTCGGCGGAATCGGTTATTGCCGCTCCGCACGAAGATCTCTGGAATCAACTTTAAGTTTTGACGACGGAGGAATAGGTGCGTTATGGAAAATATTAAATTTGTCATTGAGAAAAGCGCGAGAATCGATAAACTCGTCAATGCGTTATACGAGAAAATGCCCGAAATCGAATCTGAAAGAGGGGTTTTGGTCACGGAAAGTTATAAGGCGACGGAAGCTTTGCCGATTATTTTGCGCCGAAGCGCAGCTTTTGCGTATATTTTGCGGAATATTCCCGTCGTGATTCGAGATAACGAGTTGATTGTCGGCAGCGCAACGAAAGCGCCGCGCGGTTGTCAGGTATTTCCCGAATATTCCTACGAATGGTTAGAGGCGGAATTCGACACGGTAGAAACGCGTGCGGCGGATCCGTTCCGTATCAGTGAAAAGACGAAACGGGAATTGCACGAGGCGTATACCTATTGGAAAGGGAAAACGTGTAGCGACCTTGCAAAATCGAATATGGCGCCCGAGGCGTACGAAGCGTTTACGGTATACGGCATGTTCACGCCGGGTAACTATTTCTATAACGGTATCGGACACGTCAACGTAAATTACGAAAAGATTTTGAAAAAAGGGTATCGCGGTATCATCGCGGAGGCACAGGCGGCAAAGAATAAGCTTGACGTATCCGATCCCGAATACGTGAGAAGAAACAATTTCCTTACCGCCGTCATCGAATCTTGCGACGCCGTTGTGGAATATGCAAGACGTTACGCAAAACTTGCCAAGGAAATGGCGAGGAAAGAACGCGATCCCGAACGCAAAGAGGAGTTGGAAAAAATCGCGTCGACTTGCATGCGCGTACCCGAATTCCCCGCAACGAGCTTTTACGACGCTTGTCAGTCGTTTTGGTTTGTCCAGTTGCTTTTGCAGGTGGAATCGAGCGGACATTCCATTTCTCCCGGTCGTTTCGATCAGTATATGTACCCCTATTATAAGAAAGATATCGACGAGGGCAAAATTACTCTCGAGCAGGCACAGGAGCTTATCGATTGTATTTGGGTGAAACTCAACGATATCAACAAGGTGCGCGACGCAGGTTCGGCGGACGGTTTTGCCGGTTACGGTATGTTCCAGAATTTGATTGTCGGCGGACAAAACGTGCATGGCATGGACGCGACGAACGATCTTTCGTATATGT
>CAZEVL010000075.1:0-4969 GCA_964515795.1 uncultured Clostridia bacterium
CTTTGTTCTTTCTTTCTTCCTGAACCTGTTTCATCAACGCCTGATCGACCGCCATAATACTGTCTCCGGCATTGGGAACGTCCTCCAAACCGAGAATCGATACAGCCATGGACGGACCGGCACTCTTAACGGTTCTGCCCTTGTCGTCGAACATAGCTCTCACACGACCCATCGTCGTACCGGACAAGATATTGTCGCCGGTACGGAGCGTACCCGTCTGCACGATAATGCTGGCAACGGGACCTTTTCCTTTATCGAGCTTCGCTTCGATAATGGTACCGCGAGCCGCACGATCCGGATCGGCTTTGAGTTCCTGCATTTCCGCCACGAGGTTCACCGCGTCGAGCAAATCGTCGATACCCATACCGGTCTTTGCCGAAACGGGAACGATCATCGTATCGCCACCCCATTCTTCGGGGACAAGTTCGTGTTCGACAAGCTGTTGTTTGATACGATCGGGATTGATTTCGTGTTTATCCATTTTGTTCATCGCAACGATGATAGGAACTTCCGCCGCCTTCGCATGATTAATCGCTTCGATCGTCTGCGGCATAATTCCGTCGTCCGCCGCAACCACGAGGATTACGACGTCGGTGATTTTCGCACCGCGCGCACGCATAGACGTGAACGCCGCGTGACCGGGCGTGTCGATAAAGGTAATTTGTTTACCCTTTGCCGTTACCGTATACGCACCGATGCTCTGCGTGATGCCGCCGGCTTCGCCGCTGGTAACGGACGTAGCGCGGATTCTATCCAACAAAGACGTTTTACCGTGGTCTACGTGTCCCATAACGGTAACGACGGGCGCACGGGTAACGAGTTTGCTTTCGTCTTCCACCAAAGCCTTATCCATAAGCACTTCTTCCGCCGTCTTCTCAGGCTTATATTCGAGGTCGATACCCATATCCGCCGCAAGCAACGCCGCGTTGTCGTAGTCGATGGAATCGTTGATTCCTTTCATAATCCCCTCCTTAAACAAACGCTTACTGATTTCCACTGCGGACACGCCGAGTTTTTCGGAAAGCACTTTCAAAGGAATCTCCTGCGTCGTTACGACTGCGTGTTCGATTTTGATTACGGAAATTTCTTTCTGCTTTTGTTTTTTCGGGGAACGTACCTTTCTGTACCCGGACTTATCTTCGTCGAAGTCCTCTACCGTCATGCCCTGTTGGCGAACAAGCGTACGCTTGGACAAGGGTTTCTTTTCGGTGTACGTTTTTTCGTACGTCTTTTTCTTTGCGGGTGCAGAGAAGGATTTCGTATCTCTTGCAGGCGCGACGGGCGCAGCCATTTGCGTCGTACCGCCCTGCGGACGTGCAGGTCTTGCTGCCCCCGTTGCGGCAGGTCTTGCGCCCATAGGTCGATTGCCCTGCGGACGAACCGGTCTGTCACCCTGCGGACGAGGACGGAAAGACGAAGTCGGGGTCGAATTGATTTCCACACCCGGTTTCGCGATATATACGCCCTGTTCCTGTCCGTTGCGGAAATATCTGGGCGCACGAGGCGCGGCAGGTTGCGCGGGACGCGTTTCCGTCTTGGGAACAAACGTACGCGCTTCCTTCTTTTCTTCCGTTTTAGAAACTTCCGCCTTCACTTCTGCCTTGACTTCCGCTTTCGGTTCCGTCTTAGGCGTTTCCTCTTTCTTTGCTTCCGCCGCATCGATCGTTTCCGTTGCGGAAGTTTCCGTATTCGCTTCCGCATTGACTTCCGCTTTCGCTTCCGTCTTGGGCGTTTCCGCTTTCTTTGCTTCCGTTTTTTCCGTCGGTGCAGTCGTTTCTTCCGCGGCTGCCTCCGCCTTTTTACGAGTCGTTTTCTTTTTGTTTTTTTCTTCCGACGATTCTACGATCGGTTCAGTCTTCGCCTCGGTCGTCGCGACGGATTCGGGCTTCGTTTCCTCTACCGCACGCACTTCTTCCTCCGCCTTTGCGATTTCGGCTTCACGCTCCGCTTTTTCGGTTTCCAAAACGGAAAGTTTCTTCATAATTTCCGAAAGGTTCTTCTCTGTGGAAGAAAGACGCTTCTGCAAGCCGCCAAGCTGTTTGTCGTCCAATAACCCTAATACTTTTTCCACATTTTCATATTTCTTTGCCATAAGTTCAGTCGTTCCCTCCAGAATAGAATTTATACTGCGGCTCGCAGTCGAGCGCGGAAAGTATCGCCGCTGCGAGATTTTTGTCCGTCACCGCCACCGCCTTGACTTTCTCGCGGTACGTATGCGCCGCCAACACGCCTTTCGACGCCGTCAACAGCGGACAATCGAATTTTTCTTTCGATTTCTTTAAGACTTTGTACGAATTATCGCCCAACGCTTCGTCCGCCAAAATCAGATATACGCCTTTGCGCTGTTTTTCGATATTGTCCACGCCGAACAGAAGCTTCCTTGCGCGAATACAAAACCCGATATACGTTTCGATTTTACCTTTCGTCAAGAGCATCCTCCTCGACGGCGCGATACACGCCTTCGTCTACGTTCGCGGAAAAGGTCTTATGCAACAACTTCTTCCCCGCGAGTTTTTTTAAGCATTCTGCGGAATTGCAGATGTACGCGCCTCTTCCCGGGGCTTTACCCGTCGGGTCGGCGTAAATTTCTCCGTCCGCAGTTTTGACTACGCGTTGCATTTCCTGCTTGGGTTTCATCTCCCGACAGGCAATACACATACGCATAGGAATGTTTTTTGTTTTAGGCATTCTTTACTCCTAAATGATTCGCTCGTTTTCCTTTATCGGAAAATTCGCCGCGGCTTTACGCTTCCGTCGTTTCTTCCGTCGCTTCTGCCGCAGGCTCCGTTTCGTCGGTTGCGTTTTCTTCCGCGTTCATCGCCGCGAGAATTTCCGCGGCTTCGGGAGAAGAAGCACTCTTCACGTCGATCTTCCAACCCGTCAAGCGAGCCGCCAAACGTGCGTTTTGTCCGTCTCTGCCGATAGCCAAAGACAGCTTATCGTCGGGAACGATTGCCACCGCGCTGCGTTCTCCCTTTGCCGTTACGGAAAGCACCGTAGCCGGAGAAAGCGCTTTATAAATAAAGGCAAGCGGATCTTCGTTCCAAAGAATGATGTCGATTTTTTCTCCGCCGAGTTCTTCCACGACGGCATTGACTCTCGCACCGCGATTTCCTACGCACGCACCCACCGCGTCCACGCGAGGGTCGGTGGACAAAATCGCCATTTTTGTACGATGTCCGGGTTCACGGGCAATTTCCTTGATTTCGACGATGCCCTGTCCGATTTCGGGGACTTGCTCTTCGAATAATTTCTTGACCAATCCCTGTGCCGAACGGGAAACGACGATTTGAGAATTTTTGCCGCTGTTCTTTACCCGTTTCACAAATACCTTCAACGTGTTGCCAACTGCGTATCTTTCGGTAGGCACGCGATCCTGAGGCGGCATAACGCCTTCGATCTTTTTATCGCCGAGTTCGACGTAAACGTTGCGTTCGTCGATCTTACGGATAATACCCTCCATAAGCTCGCCTTCTTTATCCGAAAATTCGGAGAAGGTATTGTCGCGTTCCGTTTCGTTGAGTTTCTGCAAAATAACCTGTTTTGCCGTCTGTGCCGCAATACGGCTGAAATCCTTGGGCAAGAACTTCTTTTCGATGACGTCGCCGATTTTATGGTTCGGGTCGAGTTCCTGCGCGTCTTCCAACGAAATTTCCTTATCTTTATCCACGACTTCTTCCACAACGTAACGGGTCGCTTTATATTCGATGGTGCATTTTTCGGGATTGAGGGTAACCGTCACTTCCGCGCCGCCGTCGTATTGCTTTTTATACGCCGATGCGAGCGCGTTTTCGAACGTCGCGATAAACGCCTCCTGACTGATGCCCTTATCCCTTACCAAATCGGTAAGCGCAGCAAAAAACTCCTTGTTTTCCATAATGATGATTCTCCTATCAAATTTTCGTAATTTATCCGTAATTTATCGCTGCGTCACCGCAGCCTGCAAACTTTACTCCAAGCCGTCGAAATCGATTGCGCGACAAATTTTCGCGATTTTCGATTTTTCGAGTTTCCATTCCCCGTCCTTATCTTCCAAAAACACGCAATTTTCGTCGTGTCCTTTCAAAGTTGCCTCGAAAAACTTTTTACCTTTCAAAGGTGCAAAAAGTTTTACTTCCACCTTCAAACCCGTCGCTTTTTGATAATCTCTGTCCGTTTTGAGCGGTCTGTCCAAGCCGGGACTGGATACGTTGAGCGTATACGCCGCGCCGAACGTCGGATCCACTTCGTCTAAAATCGGATCGATGGCACGATGGAATTTTTCGCACGTAAGCAAATCCACGCCGTCTTCCGTGTCGATATATACGGTCAATGCGGGCTCCTTTCCTTGCTTAAATTCCACTTCCACGATTTCGATCTGCATTTCGTCGGCAATCGGCTGCAAAGCCGCTTGCACGTCCGTCATTGATTTCGTTTTCATACTACTCCTTTTTCGAGCTTTTTACGCAATAAAACGATTGAGAGTGGTCGCAAAACCACTCTCAATAACTAAAAAGCATTATTAAGTATCTCTATTATACCATTCCGATTCGCAAAACGCAAGCGTTTTTTCGCCGTTTTGAAAAAAATTTCCTTTTTTCGTACGCATTTCCCGAAAAAAACACTTTACACGTGTCCGCGCGCCTTAATCAATTCTATAAAGACTTTCGCCGTAACGCAGGCGTCGTCGAACGCACGATGGTGATTAAACGTAAAGCCGTAATAATCCGCCACTGTGTTCAATTTATAATTGTTTAATCTGCCGCGCAAAACCTCTTGCGCCAAATGCAACGTATCCATTTGCTTTTTGTCGAACATATAACCGTACTGTTCCCCGTAATACTGGATAAAACGATAATCGAACGTTACGTTATGACCGACCAAAACCGCCCCGTCGGTAAACTTATAAAAATCGGCAAGCACTTTTTCCACAGGCGGCGCCCCGACCAAATCGGCGTCCTCTATCCCGGTCAGTTTAACGATTTCCTGC
>CAZEVL010000076.1:0-4957 GCA_964515795.1 uncultured Clostridia bacterium
CTAACAAGATCGCTATCATTAAGATCGTTCGTGAAGCTACCGGTCTTGGTCTTGCCGACGCTAAGAAAGCAGTGGAAGATATGGGTACGATTAAAGAAAATATGCCCAAAGCAGACGCTGAAGCATTGGTTGCTAAACTTAAGGAAGGCGGCGCTGTTGCCGAACTTAAATAAGTTTCCGCTTCAAACGATTATAAAACGACCTGCGACAGCGTAGGTCGTTTTTTGTTTGCGGCGCGGCGATGGTGCGTTGCGGAAATTGTTTATAACATAGAGGAGAAAAGGTATGGTTAAGCATATCATTTTGTGGAAACTCAAAGAAGAGCTTTCCGATAATGAAAAGGAAACGGTTAAACGGAATATGAAAACGAACCTCGAAGGGTTATCGGGTGTGATTCCCGGATTGTTGCATATCCACGTGCAATGCGGCGGTTTGCCGTCTTCCACGGCGGACGTTATGCTGGATTCCGCTTTCGAGAGTGTAGAGGCGTTGAAAAACTATGCGGTAAATCCTCGGCACGTAGCCGTTGCCGATACGTACGTACGCCCGTTTACCGCCGCAAGAAGCTGTTTGGATTTTGAATCTTAACGTCGAGGGAGCGTTCCGTTACGTGTTCGCTCCGTTTTTTTGTGGGAATTGTGGAAAACGTGAAAATCAAAATAAAGTAAAAGCGTTTGCCGAAACGAGGTTATCCACAGGCGTAAATGGGTTTCGAGGATATAGTGCGCATATGCGCGATTGTGCAAACGTCGATGTTCGGGAGAGGACGGCGACGTTGCGGCAAAATCGCTTCTGTTGAAAAAAGGAAGTTACAGCGGACGTTTTTCGACGAGATGTCGGCTGTTTGTATAATCTTTGTGGAAATTCCGTAAAATTTGGTAAAAATATCATAAAACCGCTTGACGAGCGTAAAAATAAAAGGTACAATAAAGTAGTAAGAATGCGCGTCGGCTCTTTTCGGGTAACGGAAAACGCGTATAAGGAGATAGTAGATGAAAAGAACGTTGAAAAAATTGTCTTGTTTAACGATGGCTGTTGCGGCAACGGTTGCGTGTGCGACGACTTTTACCGCCTGCGAAACCAATTATCCCGAAGTGACCTTGGAAATCGAATTCGACGGTGAAACGTATGAATTGGATTATAAGCTTTACAGAAAGGTTGCGCCGGCTACCGTAAGCCATTTTTTGAAATTGGCGGAAAACGGTTATTACGACGGCGTGTGCGTACACGATTATGACGCTTCCGCGGAGAAACTTTATACGGGTGTATACGAAGCCGACGGAAACAGCTTGGTTTATAAACAGTATTACGATATCGTAAAGAACTACGAGAATTTTCCTCACTCCGTATGGGCGGATTCCGAACAAAAAGATCCTACGTATACGCTCTACGGCGAATTTTCCGCAAACAGCTTTAAGGTGCAAAACGGCATTACGGCGGATTTGTTCGGCTCGTTGTCGATGTATTATACGCCGAAATCGAAGTCCGAGGACAAGGTAAGCGTAAAGCGTGCGGACGGAAACGGCTATTCCGTTAAGGAATATAAATACAACAGCGCGACTTCGATGTTTTCAATCGATTTGAGCGAGTCTGCTTCGACGAGTACCGAATATTGCACGTTTGCGACTTTGTCGGAGGATTGCGTAGAAGTGTTGCAGGATTTGAAGGAAGCCATCGAGGACCACGGCGAGTCGTTCACGTATGAATATACGGCGGAGGTTGATCGGGACGATCGATTCGTGTACGATCACGCTTCTACCTTGACGTATGACGTGCCGAGCGTGGCAATCGTTATCAAGAAAGCGACTGTCAAAAAATACTAAGTCGAAATACGGAAAGACGTAACTCTTACGGGTTGCGTCTTTTTTTATTCGTATATAGACGAGGTTGCGTCGTTCGGCGTCGAATATTTATCTATGAGGGCTTTTCTTGCCGTAGAACGTGTAAAAATTCTTATTTTTTAACATCCGTGATTTTTCCGTTTTCGCATTCCGCCGTATAATATTCCACTTCGTACAGTCGTTCGGCTTTTTTTCGGACGAGTCCGCAAACGTGCGGATCGTTTGTGGGCGTTACGCATTCGTAATCCCCTAAAAACACGCGGATTTTATCGGCATCGGGTTGTAAGTCGGGTGCGAGTAATTCTTTGTAATTTGCACCGATTAACACGCTTTCGAAAAAGGCGTAGGCGAGAAGCTCGTCTAAACCGTTTGCCGATTCTTCGCGAAGGGAAAATTGCGTTTGAACGCATTCTCCGTTCGTAAGCGCCCAAACGCAATGTGCGACGCGTTTTCGGCTGTCGGAAAGGGGCAGGGTTGCGTTGAGTTCCGTATCGTTCACGTCGCAATCGAGAATTTCTTCCGAGAGTAAGCATTGGGCGTTCAACGCGTACACGGATAGGTGCGTCGGTGAACGCAAAAAAAGCAATTCGGCGCGGTAAGACAGCTCGCATTCTCGGAAACATCGAGGCAGGGTTGTGTTGAAAAAGCCTTTCGGTGATTCCACGGATAGCTGGTACGTACCCTGTCTGTAAACGGTGGCGAGGACATTTCCGAAGCGCGCCTGTGCTATGACTTTGACGGAAAAATCGTCGGGCGGAAAATCGTGTGCATAAATAGCGAGGGCGTCGGGAAGCAGATAGACGGAACAACCGCGCGGCGGCGTAAAACGGATTTCTTCGGTAAGGAAAAAGCCGATGGGCAAGGCGTGTTCGGGGTCGAAACGTACATAAACGCGGTCGGCAAGGGAAACGTCGGCGGAGCGTTCAAACGCGTCCGTGACGCCGAAAAAGACGTTGTTGAAACTGAGCGCGCAGGGAGTGGCGGATAAAAAATAGATTTTCATAATGTAACTATATTCGTTTGTAAAAAATAAATGCATAAAAGCGGTATAAAATATAAAAAATTCGTTAATAATCACAGCGGAAATCAACGCAGGAGGTTGTTATGAATAAAATCAACGGTTACACGGAAGAAGAAGCGAAAAATTTGGTGGAATATATCAAAGAGGGAAAACAAAAGGGCAAGACGTTGACGTATTTGTTTGAAAGTTACGGTTTACAGCACGGCAGGGCGAAGGGAAGCGTGCGGAATTATTATTATGCACTGATGAAAAACGAGAAGGGGGACGAACGAATCGTCAAGCTTTTGGACGGGAGCTCCTTGTCCGTGGAAAAGATTCGGGAGTTTACCGAAGAGGAAGCGGACGAGGCAATCAAGAGTATTTTGGCGGAAAAGAGCAAAGGCTTGTCCGTACGCCGCGCGATTTTCAATTTGTCCGAAGGGGACGATAAATTGATGCTGCGTTTGCAGAATAAGTATCGAAACACTTTGAAGAAACAGCCGCAGAAAATCGCCGCTCTTGCGGCGGAGCTCGGGATAGACGGCAATGCGAAAAAAAGCGAAAAGGAAACGAATAACGCGCCTCGATTGCCCGACAGAGATCAGTTGCGACGCAAGCTCGAAAACGAAATCAACGCATTGTACGACCGTTTAACGCAGGCGTTGAAGACGGAGAACGAGCGTTTGCGTTTGGAAAACTTACATTTGCGCGAGGAAAACGAGCGTTTGCGACGTTGCTGAAAAATAACCGACTGCTGAAAGCAGTCGGTTTATTCGTCTTTAAGGATAACGTTTCGGGACTTTGTTTCGCCCGTATTTATGTTGCGTAAGCAATGCGGAAATGTTGAAGGAACACAATAAAATGCTGATAGCGTGTATGCGATGAGTAAAAACAGCGCATACCGTGTCTTTAACGAAATGACGAGCCTACCGTGTATTCGTCTACGGTAGGCTCGTTCGGTTACGCTTTTGCTTTTTTGGCGGTTTTGTTTTTGGGCTTTCGTTCCTCTATTTTTTCTTGTACCGTTTCGGTAAGCTCCTGTGAGTCGTTTTCCAGTTCCTGAAGCTTTTCGTCGATCAATTTGTCGAGTTTTTCCTGTACCTCTCTTTGTCCTTTTTTGACCAAAGTGCGCATTTTATAATTGTTTGCGGTGACGACTGCGCCGCCGACCATGCCGAGCAACATTCCGATTGCGAATTTTTCCATACTTTCCTCCTTTTGTAACAGTATGTGAATAAATTCGGCGATTATCCGTCGCACGAAAAGTTTTTGCACGAAGGATTGTATATAAATAGTAGACAAGTGCGTATTTTTATGTTATAATATCCGTATGATAAAGAAGAGAGCGATTGCCTTCGATATAGGCAACAAAAGAATCGGCGTGGCGATTAGCGACCCGTTTAACGAGTATGCCATGCCTTGCGAAACGTATAACCGCGTCGGGAATTTCCGTACGGACGTGGCTGCGATTGCAAAAATCGCGGAAGAACGCGGCGTCGGAGTCATCGTCTGCGGGATTCCGTACAATTTTGACGGCACGGAGAGCGTGCAAACGGTAAAAACGCGAGAATTTATCGAGGCTTTGCGGACGCAGACGCAGCTCCCGATCGAATTGGAAGACGAGCGGTTTACTACGATGCAAGCCAGAGAAACGCAGATTATGGGCGGAATTAAGCGCGCGGATCGTAAAAAGACAATCGATTCGATTGCGGCGTCGTATATTTTGGAAAGCTATCTCAAAAGAGAGAAAAATAAAAATAAAAAAACGGAGGAATCTGTTATGAACAACGAAACGAACGAAGTTTACGAGGATGAAGAATCCCGTATTTTCGAGTTGGAAGCGGACGACGGTACGATCGAGAAGCTCTATCATATCGCTACGATCGAGTACAAGGGCGCAATGTATTGTTGCTTCCAAAAAGCCGAACCCGAGACCGAGGAGGAAGAGGACGAGATTGTTCTGTTCGGGTTACAGGGCGAAGGCGACGACGCGGTACTTGTACCCTTGGAGGACGAACAGCTCATGGACGAAGTATTTGCGGAGTTCTGTCATCAATACGAGGAGTATGAAAACAGCGAAGAAGCAATGGCTTTGGACGGCGCGGACGAGGAGTAA
>CAZEVL010000077.1:0-4849 GCA_964515795.1 uncultured Clostridia bacterium
TCTCCGTCAGGATTTCCGCCGCTTCCGCTTGCAGAATGCGCAGATGCTCGGTGTTTTCCAAAATCTGTTTCATTCTACGATGATAGGCGTTTTTGTCCGATTGCGCGCGTAAGGATTGTACTGCCGCGCCTTTCCCGACGTTCAGCATACGGATTTGAAGAGCCGTTTCGTCGGCTACGATGCCCATTTCTCCGCCGAGTGCGTCGATTTCGCGCACCAAATGTCCTTTTGCCGTTCCTCCGATGGAGGGATTGCAGGGCAAAAAGGCGATACTGTCGAGGTTGAGCGTTAACAATATCGTATCGATACCCGTCCTCGATAAAGCCAGGGCGGCTTCACAGCCTGCGTGTCCCGCACCCACGACGACGGCGTCGGCGGTGTATTCGATAAATTCGTTAGAAGTGTTTTCCATAGTCGTATTAGTCCCGAACAGCTCCCGTCCGAGGGACAGGGAGCTGTGCAATCGTATTTTATTTCTTTAAGACGATGTTTTTGATGTCGTCGATTTCCTTGGCGATTTTGTCGTTCAAGGTTGCCATTTTTTCCATTTTATCGCGTGCGTACATAATCGTCGTGTGATCCCTGCCGCCTAAGATATTCCCTATGGAAACGAGGGGAAGGGAGAGCATTTCGCAGAGCAGATAGGCGCAAATTTGGCGCGCTTTTACAAGGTCTGCTTTCTTTCCTTTTCCGATCAAGTCTTCTTTTTTCTGTTTGAAATAGGTGCAAACGGTGTTAACGATTTTGTCGGGGGTTACGTCTTCTTGTTCCGCTTCTTCGTTGACCGATTCGCTGAGGGCGAGTTTCGCCAAGGAGAGCGTGATGGTTTCTTCGTGTAGCTTGCTGGCGAAGATGACTTTTGTGAGTCTTCCCTCTAACGTACGTACGTCGTGTCCGGAATTGCTTGCCAAAAATTCGAGTACGTCGTCGGGGACGGGATATTTTCTATCCAACGCTTTGCGTTTCAAAATGGCGATTTTTGTTTCCAAATCGGGCGGTTGTACGTCTACGATCATGCCGCCTTCGAAACGGGTGCGTAAACGTTCCTCCAATGTCGCGATTTCTTTGGGCGGACGGTCGGAGGTGAGGACGATTTGCTTATTTTGTGCGGACAGCTCGTTAAAGGTGTGGAAAAATTCTTCTTGAAGTTGCGTTCTTGCTTTCAAAAATTGAATATCGTCGATCATTAAGACGTCCACGTTGCGGTAATGGAAACGGAACTTTGCGCCGTTCTTTTGCGCGATGGAGTCGATAAATTCGTTCAAAAAGTTTTCGCAGGTGGTATAAAGCACCTTTTTTTCGGGGTCGCACTGCGTTACGTGGTTGGCGATGGCGTGCATAAGGTGGGTTTTCCCCAAACCGGATTCTCCGTAAATAAACAGGGGGTTAAACGCTTCGCCGGGGTGCTCGGCAACCGATTTTGCGGCGGCGTATGCGAATTTGCTTCCCGCGCCGGCAACGAAAGAATCGAAAGTGAAACTTTTATTGATCGGGGTCGGGGGGAAGGAATCGATGGCGTCTTCTTCGACGTCTAAAGGGAATTCGTCGCTGTCGTTGACGATCAGACGGAAGTCGTTAAAACCCAAATCGCATTTTACGATGGCTTCGCGCAACTTATTGGCGTGCTTTTTCATAATGGTGTTTGCCGCAAGGTCGCTGGATGCGCGCAAAATAATCCGACGACCGACGAGGTCGACGGGTTCTAATTCTTTGATGAACGCATCGAAAGAAACGGTGGAAATCAACATTTCCGCCTTGGAGAGTACCTGTTTCCAAATAAAAAGGAGTTGCGTGCTTTCAGCCATTCGTTACACCTACTAAAAAAAATTTTTTATCTGCTTTGTAAATCTTGTCTTTTTCAAAATTATTTGATATAATTATAATACAAATTTCAAGGAAAAGAAAGCAATTTCGGCAGGTTTTTTGAGGTTTATGCAAATAAAAAATTTATTCCTTCAAAATTTCAGAAATTACGAAAACGAACGATTCGTTTTTGCGGACGGATTGAACGTGTTGTTCGGGAAAAACGCACAGGGGAAAACCAATTGTGCGGAGGCGGTATTTTATCTCTGCACGGGTGCGTCGCTTCGGATTCGCCACGATAAACAACTCGTTCGTATGGGGGCGGAATATGCCAAAATCGTCGCCGAGGCTGAAAACAGTTACGGGAAAGTTACGATCGAGGCGAATATTTACGAAAATAAACGGGAAATTCGAGTCAACGGCAGTAAAATTGCCAAAAACGCGGACTTGATGGGGCATATCAACAGCGTATTTTTCTCCCCGGGGGAATTGCGATTGATACAGGACGGCCCGGAGGAACGGCGTCGGTTTATGAATATTTCCATTTCTCAAACCTCGCCTGCGTATTATACGGCTTTGCTTCGATATAATAAGATTCTCGATCAGCGGAATACGCTTTTGAAAAACAGCGATACGGGTTTGATTTTGGACACGTTGCCCGTGTGGGACGAACAGCTTTGCAAATATGCGGCGATAATCGTCGAAAAACGTACGGGATTTCTGCAAAAGCTTGCGCCGTACGCGAAAGAATATCACGCGTTTTTGACGGACGGGAAAGAGGAATTGGAAATACGTCCCGATAAGAAATTCGAGGGGACGGAACGGGAAATCGCGGAAACGCTTGCCCGAAAGTTGCGTAATAATTACGAAAAAGATATGCGGCTCGGGTTTACGACGGTCGGACCGCATCGTGACGATTTGAATATTTTTATCGGCGGTGCGGACGCAAAGGCATATGCTTCGCAGGGACAAACCAGAACAGCCGCATTGGCGTTAAAACTTTCCGAAGTACAGATTTTTCGCGCTCTGTCCGGGGAATATCCCATACTTGTGTTGGACGACGTTATGAGCGAGTTGGATATGACAAGGCGAAAGAAATTGTTGCAATGTATCGAAGGCGTGCAGACAATGCTGACTTGTACGCATACGGAAAGGGTGTTGTACGGAAAGGCGTGTAACAAAATTCATATCGAAAACGGACGAATTTTGCCCGAAAAAACACGGAAACGGCGTTAGGAAACGAAGAAAGGGACATACTATTGAAAACAAATAGGCAGGTATGCGTTTACGGCGTAGTACTTGATTTTTGCGAGGGGTATGTGCGAGATGAATATAAAAATACGGACGAGGAAAATTTTGCCGACGATCGGGGCGATTTTTCTCGTTTTTTTACCTTTTTTTCTCAAAACAGGTAAAAAAATAGGGGCGATTGCGGAAAATTTTTCGTCGGAAATGTCCGCGTATACGACTTATTTTAACGAAAACGATGCGGGCAGGTGTGAGAATATCCGTATCGCAGCGAGCCTGCTTGACGGGATTACCGTACAAGCCTACGGGGAGTTCTCTTTTAATCGAACGGTAGGAGAACGTACGGAGGAAACGGGGTTTCGACAGGCGAAAATCATCGTCAACGGGGAATACGTCGAGGGCGTGGGCGGCGGCGTTTGTCAAGTCAGCACGACATTGTATAACGCCGTCTTGAAAGCCGGTATTGCCGTGACGGAATTTCATCCGCATACGTTGTCGGTGGGGTACGTCGCCCCTTCGAGAGACGCAATGGTGTCTGCGTATAGCGATTTTTGCTTTTTTAATCCCTATGCTTTTCCCGTTCGGTTGTCGTTTGTCGTTTGTGAGGGCGGTATTCGCGCGGCGGTTTTCGGACGGGAAACGGGGGATAGGTACGAGATTGTTTCTAAGATTATAGAGGAGATTCCCGCTCCGCCTCCTATTGTGAAGTCGGGGACGTCGGACGGGGTGTTGCGTGCGGAAAAACGCGGAGTGAAGAGCGAAATGTACTTGGAGCGTTATCGCGGAACGTGTTTGATCGGTCGGGAAAAACTTCGCACGGACGAATACCGTCCCGTACAGGGGATAATTGTCAAAAAAACGTGGATACGACAAATTAAATGGTGCTAAAATGCATTGAAACGTTTGTGTTTTTTGCGAAAAAATGTTATAATAAGGAAGTATAATAAGAAAGAAGTCATCGTTTGGCTTTTTTATCTAACAAAGGCAGGTTATTTATGGAGAGAATTCAACTGAAAACACTTAACGAAAACACGTCTGCGTACGGCGGAAAAACGGTTACGGTGGCAGGTTGGGCGCGTACGATACGCGATTCCAAGGCGTTTGGGTTTATCGAACTGAACGACGGCAGCTGTTTCAAATGCACGCAAATCGTTTTCGAGCGCGCAAATCTTGAAAATTACGACGAAATTGCAAAATCGAACGTCGGTTGCGCCCTGATCGTAAAAGGCGTCGTCGTGCTTACGCCTGAAAATAAGCAGCCTTACGAAATCAAGGCGACGGAAATCGTCGTCGAAGGGGAGTCGACGCCCGATTATCCCTTGCAGAAAAAACGTCACAGCGTGGAATTTTTGCGTGAAATCGCTTATCTTCGTCCGAGAACGAACTTATTCTCTGCGGTGTTCCGTATCCGCAGCGAGGCGGCGTTTGCGATTCATAAATTTTTCAACGAACGCGGCTTCGTATACGTGCATACCCCTATTATCACGGGAAGCGATTGCGAAGGTGCGGGCGGCATGTTCCAAATCACGACGCTTGATTTGGAGGCGATTGCAAAATCGAAGACCTTGGACTGTATCGATTATAAGAAAGACTTTTTCGGAAAGAAGGCGAGCGTAACCGGTTCCGGACAGCTTCACGGCGAAACGTTTGCGATGGCGTTTTCCAACATTTATACGTTCGGACCTACGTTCCGCAGCGAGAATTCCAACACCTCCCGTCACGCGGCGGAATTTTGGATGATCGAGCCCGAAATGGCGTTTTGCGATTTGAAAGGGGATATGGACGTTGCGGAGGCGAT
>CAZEVL010000078.1:0-4675 GCA_964515795.1 uncultured Clostridia bacterium
GACAGCTCTTCGAGCGAGTCCTCTTCGGAATCTTCCGAATCGTCTACGAGCGAAAATTCAAGCGGTTCTTCTTCGAGTAATTCTGCAAGTTCTTCGAATGGCTCGGTAAGCTCCGACAAGGGTTCGGACAGCAGTTCGGGCAACGTGCTTGACGAACTTATGAGCTGTTTCAGCGGTATCGGCGGCGTTGCAGGCGGTATGGTTGCGCTCGGTGCGGCGGCAAGTATATTGTTGAAAAAGAAAAAGGACGAAGAAAACAAATAACGTTCCTAAAAACTCGATAACGTGCAAATCCCGAAGCTTAGGCTTCGGGATTTATTTGTGAGAAGTTTTTTCTTGCGCTTGGTTCAAAAAGGAATTCGATTTTTTTTGCCCGAGAAATAGGAAATAAATCACTGAAAACCTCTTTGCAAAAAACGATTTCGTATAAAATGCGAAAAATGTAATATTTTTAAGCGAAAAATGCTATTGCATTTAATTAAAATTATGCTATAATATTTTTGAAAAATAACGATAGGTTGAGAGGTAAATAAAAAACGGCTATGCAAGAGAATTTATATCGTAAACTGTTGAGAGAATATTGCGACGCTTTGATCTCCGTGCAGGATAAAGGAACGGACCCTGCGTTTAAGGGCGGTATTTATTGTCGTTCCTGTAAAATGATACACGGTAGATGCCCGGATGCTGTTTACGGGTTTGTGGTCATGGCGAAAATTTCCGGCGAGGAGAAATATTTGCAAGCGGCTAAGGACGTGTTTGCCTACGGGGAAAATATGTTGTGTACGGACGGCGGTTTGTATAACGACGCGCAGGCGGCATGGCGTTATACGACGACTTTCCACCAGATTGCCGTAATCGAGGCTTTGCGCGCAGGTAAGGGGCTTTTGGACAAAGCAACGACGAAAGCCTTTGAAAAACGCGCACGCGGTATGGCGGCGTGGTTATACGAGAATCTCGACGAGCACGCGCCCGCCAATATCAATTACGCGACGACCAACGGCTTGGCAATGGCGTTGTCCGGAAAATATTTTGACGAACCGAGATATTCGGAACGTGCTGCACGTTTGATTGCGTATGCGACGGAGCATATCAGCGAGAACGGTTTGTTGTTCGGCGAGAGCAAACCGCACAACAAGCTTTCTGCGAAAAATTGTCGTTCCGTCGATATCGGATACAACGTGGAAGAATCCGTACCAGCCTTGGTGAAATATGCCTTTGAAACGGACGATAAAGCCTTGCAGGAACGTTTGGTCGGGATCGTGCGTGCGCATTTGGATTTCATGTTCCCCGACGGCGGCTGGGATAATAGCTTCGGGTGCCGAAACAACAAATGGACGTATTGGGGGTCGAGAACTTCCGACGGTTGCGCTCCGATGTTTCTGTTGTTGGCGGATAAAGATCCGACGTTTGCGGAAGCCGCGCTTCGGAATACGGAGACGTTGCAACGTTGCAGTGCGGACGGTTTCTTGTACGGCGGACCGCATTATCGTAAACACGGGGAGCACGCTTGTACCCACCATTTGTTCGAACACGTTAATTCGTTGGCGTTCGTTGTAGAGAACGTCGACGAGAAGTATTTACAGCCCAAACGCGTTTCGATTCCGTCGGACGCAACGGACGTTTATAAATATTATGCGGAAACGCGTACGTATAAGATCGCGAAAGGTTTGTATTCCGCAACGATTACCGATTACGATTTCGATATTTTTTTCAGCGGACATGCTGCGGGCGGTACGCTGACGGCATTGTATCATAAGGAAAAAGGACCTATGATTATGGGCTCGGTAACCGATTACGTTTTGGCAGAACCGACGAATATGCAACAGGCGTTGGACAGAACGCATCATAGAAGTTTGTTGCCTCGTCTCGTGGCGGAGGTCGGCGGAAAAACGTATAGTTCCACGTTCTATTTGCAGGCGGACGCGGAGGGTGTTCCCGGGGAAAACGAGCATACCGTGTATGTGTCTACCGGTCTTTCTTCGAATAACGGCGACGTTCTCCAAGGGAAAAATTCCACGGTAAAATATACGCTTGGCGAGGACGGCTTGCGTATTTCCGTGTGTAATGCGCTCGGCGTAAAAATGTTGTTACCGTTGATTACGGGTACGGTCGAGATCGATCGAGGTTTCGAGGAGAAATGCGAGGAAATTTTCTTTTTGACCGGCGGCTTTATCGCTAAGGAACATACGATTTGTCCGAACGAGCAAGGGGATATGGAATTATTTATAAGGGCATAACTAAAAGGAAAATTCGGTATGGAGATGTTAGAAAAAGCAAAATGGATCGCATGTGACGAGGGGTATGCCGCACCGTTCGTTGTGAAACGATTTACGGCGCAAACGACGCAGACGGCGAAAATTTCTGTTTTCGGGCTCGGGTATTACGAATTGTTCGTCAACGGGGAACGGATAAGCGAGGATTTTTTTAAGCCGGCTTTGTCCGATTACGCGAAACGCGACTGTACGCAATTCGCCTATCCGACTTCCGACGAAACAACGCAACGGGTATATTACAACGAATACGACGTTCCCGTTCGGGAAGGCGAGAATACGATTGTCGTATTGCTCGGAAACGGTTTTTTTCGGCAGGCGAGGCGTGTATGCGAGGGCAAAACGGTATTCGGGGATAAGTTGCTTTTGGCGTATGCAGTCGAATTGAAAGAGAAAATCGTTTATACGGACGGCACGGAGCAATGCTGTGACAGCTTTATCGTCGAAAATAATGTCTTTTTCGGGGAAACGCACGACTATGCGGATTGGAAAGAACGTTGTTTCGACGGAAAGAACTTGCGCAACGTCGCCCCCGTGACGATTGTCGAGCCTACGGGAACGTTAACAAAACAACTTTGCCCGAACGAGCGGATAGAACGACGAGTGTTGCCGAAAAAACTCTTTTCCGAAAACGGCAAAACGGTGTACGACGTCGGGGAGAATATCACAGGCTTCGTTTCTTTGCGACCGCTGTCGCAGACGGTAATCGTTCGGCATGCGGAGGCGTCGGACGGGGAAAAATTGAATTATTTTTCGTCGGGAGAAAATCAGATTCAAAAGGCGGAATATCGCAATGCCGTCGGGCGGACGGTACATCCTTGGTTTCATTGGAGCGGTTTTCGCTATTTCGAAATCGAGGGCGAAGCGGATGAAATCGCGGTCGATATCGTGCATACGCCCGTCGAACCTCGTCTTAAATTCCGTACGGGAAACGAAACGTTGAACTGGCTGTTCGAGGCGTATTGCAGGACGCAAAAAAGCGGTTTTCACGGCGGTATTACAATGGATTGTCCGCACAGAGAACGACTCGGTTATACGGGAGACGGACAACTTGTCGCGGAGAGCGCGATGCTTTCGCTGGACTGTCAGTCGATTTTTGAAAAATGGATGCAAGATATTGCCGATTGTCAGGATATAAACAGCGGACATATACAGCATACTGCGCCGTTTATGGGCGGCGGAGGCGGTCCCGGCGGTTGGGGTTCGGCAATCGTGCTCGTGCCGTATGCGCATTATCGTCTGTTCGGAGATAAAGAGATTTTACGAAAATATTTTCCGAATATGCGCGCATGGCTTTCGTGTATGCAAAGCTTTTGCGAGGACGGGCTTGTCGTACGCGAACGCGAGGGCGGCTGGTGTTTGGGGGATTGGTGTACGCCGCAAAAGGTAGAGATTCCCGAACCGCTCGTGAATACGTTCTATTACGTGCGCTGTATGGAAATCGTTTCGAAAATCGCTGAAATTTTAGACGAAAGAACTGACTATTCCGCTTGTATACAGGCAAGCAAGACGGCGATCGAAAGAGCGTATTATAACGAAACGAGCGGAGAATATTGCGACAATACGCAAGGCGCAAACGTTTTTGCTTTGCTGCTCGGTTTAGGTGACGCGCGAACTAAAGAAAAAACGTTGGACAAATATCGAAAAACGAAGCAATTCGATACGGGTATTTTCGGGACGGATCTGCTTTGCGAATGGCTTGTGCGAGAAGGCGAAATACAGTTATTGTTCGATTTGTTGACGGGGGAGGAATTCCCTTCGTTCGGCTATATGAAAAAGAACGGAGCCACGACTTTGTGGGAGGGTTGGCGCGACGAGGGTTCGTTGTCGCACCCGATGATGGGCGGTTGCGTAAAACAGCTCGTCTACGGGATTTTAGGGGTGAAAGCCGACATAGGATTCCGTACTGTCGATTTGCAGCCGAAGTATATAGAAGGCATCGGTTTTGTCGAAGCAGAGCTGACTCTTCCGACGGGTACGCTTTGTGTCCGTTACGAATATGCGGACGGAAGAGTGAAACAAAGTATAACGAGGAAGTAGAAATAGAAGGAGAAAGAAGTACACTATGCAAATGACGTTTCGGTGGTACGGTGAGGGAAACGACCGTATCAAATTATCGGATATCAAGCAAATTCCCGGGGTTAGCGGGATTGTGTGGGCATTGCATAACAAAATGCCCGGCGAAGTGTGGGAAGAAAACGAAATAGCCGAAGTCAAGCGGCAGTGCGACGAATACGGTTTTAATATCGACGTGGTGGAATCGGTCAACGTGCACGACGATATCAAAATCGGCTTGCCTACGCGCGATAAATACATAGAAAATTATAAGCAGACGATTCGCAATCTGTCTAAATTCGGCGTAAAGGTGATTTGTTATAACTTTATGCCTATTTTCGATTGGACGA
>CAZEVL010000079.1:0-4650 GCA_964515795.1 uncultured Clostridia bacterium
AGTGGAATTTGCATTTTTATCAAATTCAAAAAGTAAAGACAAAAAGGTATAGTTATCCCATCGGAAAACTACACGTTTTAATATTCAGCTTGTTTCGCATTATCAGTATATCACAAAATACTAAATCTTGCAATCGTTTTTCTATCTCGATCTATGCTTTTAAGAAAAATTCATAACAAAGATCTATTTATCGAATGACAGGCAACTCTTTATTGAAAAACGTCAAAAGTCTTTTCGTTCAAGACAATCCGCAATTTCTCTTATAACAACAAAACGCGCCCGAACGACTCGGACGCGCTATGCGTTATTTCCATTTTACAATAAGTAATACGGCATGTCCTGCCCTACGTTGACGTAAGCGGATTGTGCCTGTTTTGCCTGTTGCGCAGCGGCTTTGGTCGAGCCGGGTTTACGACCGCGCTTCTTCGGCGGTTCTTTTTCAAGAACGGGTTGCGCCGACGCCGATTCTACGGATTTCTTCGCCGTCGCTTTCGTCGAAGTTTTCGATTCAGCTTTTGCCGAAGCCGATTTCGGCACAGATTTCTTTGCAGCGGTCTTTTTTTCCACAGGTTTCACCATCTTTTCCACTACTTCTTCCGATACGTTTGCAATCACCGAACTGTTTTCCATATCGGGAGCGTCCGTTTTCACCTTGGAATATCCGTTGTTTTCTACTCTTTTAATCGCATTTTTTCCTATCGACATAATCCATAATCTCCTTTGTGAGTTGTATATATTCGCCTGCGCTTCTGCTCGTCCGCTTGAACGCCACGACGGGCATACTGTTATCCTGCGCCCATTCCACCGCGCTATCCACACGGATATAGTTTTCAAACAGCGTAACGTCCTGCATATTTTTCAACGTCTCCAACGTCTGTTTGAAATATTTCTTACGTTCGTCCGCCTTCGTAATGGCAATACCGAGTATCTGCAACCGAGGCGAAATTCCGTGCGCTTGATTACAAAATTCGAACATATTCGCCAATCCGAACAAGCCCCAAGGACTCGCCTCGACGGGCACGACCAAAAAATCCGACGCACACAGAATATTCATCACCCAACCGCCGAGCGTGGGAGGCGCGTCTATCAAGATATAATCGTAATACCCCGTCGCACGGATTCGTTCCATACACTTCCGCAAAATAAATTCCCGTTGCCATTTGGAAAACAAATCGAATTCTATCGAGCTCATCAACGACGAGGACGGAACTATATCCAAACCTTCGATACTCGTTTCGGTTACGAAATCCGACAAATCCGATTCCGACTTGACGGCGTTATAGATATTTTTTCCGTTTTCCGTAAAAGCGTGCGCCCGTTCCTCGTCGAAAAAGGAAATCGTCAAGTTCATTTGCATATCGCCGTCGATCAACAACACCTTTTTCCCGAGCGTCGCCATAGCGCACCCCACGTTGGAGCAGGTGGTCGTTTTTCCGCTTCCGCCTTTATTGTTCGCAAACGCGATGACTTTCGTCTTACTCATACTTTCACCTGTTTTGTCTTTTTCTTCGGTTTTGCGTTAGTCTGTTTTTCCTCGTCCTCTTTCAAATATTCGACGAGCGCGTCCAATCCCTCGCCCGTAATCGCACTGACGGGGAATATCCGCTTACACCCTGCAAGTTGCAACCAACGTCTGACTCGCTCCACGTTGGCGTCTGGTTTATCGATACCCGTGATGATGCCCACGGCTTCGCGATTCAACATACTCGTTACACAAGGCGAGAAAATGGAAAACGGCTCGTTTGCGGACAACACCAAGCCGACAACGTCGGCTTCGTAGGCGTACAACGCCAATGCGCCTCCCGTTTCTCTGCGCTCGGTATATTCTCCGGGCGTGTCGATCACCGTATCCAAATAGTTCACGTACTGCGTTTTATAATATTTAATTTCTTCGCCGCGCAGAGCCTGCGTCAAGGTCGTCTTGCCCGCCGCCACTCTGCCGAACAACATTATCTTTTTCATATCGCACGATTAGGTCTTGGTCACGTCGCAACAAATATAGTCCAATTTCTTTTCAAAGTACTCTCTCACCGCGGAGAACGCCGATTCCACGGACGAAACCGAACCCGTGATGATAAGCGTACCCGTAAATCTGTCCACAAAGCCCACTTCCGCACCCGAGGACTTCATCGAAATATCCGCCGCGATAACCGCACTTTCGTACGGGATAACGGTCAACACGCCGATGGCACTGCGCGTGTAATCGGTCTGCGGATCGAGCCCGAGTTTCGTGTACAGCACTTCGCCGGGATTGGCAATGATGTGACAGAGCGTAATTTGTTTACCGGGAACCCATTCCTGTATAATTCTCGGGGGCATTTTTTCATTGATATCCATACAAGTATCACTCCTGTTTCTTTCTTCTATTTTTCACGTTTTTTACGGTACGCTTAACCGCCGATTTGACATTTTAAGCCGCTCTCTTCCGCCACGGACAACAGATATTCCATCTTTTCCTGCGTCGGTGGCAATATTTCCGACAGTGCGTACGTCCTGCCGAGCCCTTCGTACTTTCCCGAACCCAAGCGATGATACGGGAGCAAGTGATGCTCCTTCACCCCGGGCAGGGTTGCGGCAAAGCGCGAAATCTCACGAATTTCCTCCGCAGTGTCGTTAAAGCTCGGAATCACGGGCGTACGGATAATCAGTTCCGTATCGCTTTCGGCGATTCGACGTGCGTTATCCAAAATACGCTCGTTGGGTGCGGCGGTATATTCCTTATGTTTCGCCGAATTCATATGCTTGACGTCCAGCAAATACAAATCCAAATACGGTAAGATTTTTTCTATATTCTCGAACGGTGCGTTCGCTGTCGACTCCACCGCCGTATGTAAGCCGTTTTCTTTACACGCACGGAGCAAATCTCTCGCGAAGTCGGGCTGACCGAGAATCTCGCCGCCCGAGAGCGTAACCCCTCCGCCGCTTCGGCGGTAGTAAGGCATATCCGCAAGAATTTCAGGCATAATCTTCCGTACCGTCACGTCTTTGCCGACGATTTTCGGCTTACCGTTCTCCGTCAGCGTTTCGACATCATAGGACTGCGATTCCGGATTACAACACCACGCGCAACGCATAAAACAGCCTTTGAAAAAGACAATGGTGCGAATCCCCGGTCCGTCGTGAATGGAAAACCGCTGGATATTGAATATTCTGCCCGTGGTATCGTAATAACTCATAATGATCCTTTCTCAGTATTCTTAAAATCCCTGTTCGGTACGATTGATGATATCGTCCTGCAAAGATTTCGACAACGTCGTGAACAACGCACTGTATCCAGCCACGCGCACGACGAGCGTCTTGTATTTTTCGGGGTTCTTCTGCGCGTCGAGCAACGTTTCGCGCGTTACGACGTTAAACTGCATATGCATACCCTTTTGATCGAAATACGAACGTATCAACGCCACGAATTTCGTAAGTCCGCTCATACCTGCCAGTGCCGAAGGGTGGAATTTCTGATTCAACAACGTACCGTTGGAAGCCACGTCTTGTTCGAGTTTCGCAACCGAGTTCGCCGTTGCGGTAGGACCTTTCACGTCCCTGCCGGAAGCAGGTCCGATGCCGTCCGCGATCGGCGTAACTGCCAAACGTCCGTCGGGCGTCGCGCCCGTCTGCGCTCCGAGCGGTACGTTTGCCGAAACGGGATATAAGCCGGCTTGGAAAACGCCGCCGCGGGGATTTCTGTATTTTTCCACTTCTTTGGTATATGTATTCGCCACGTCGCGGGCAAACATATCCACATCGTAAATGTCGTTGCCGTATTTCGGACACGTTTCTTCGATCAAACGCTTGATTTCGCGATAACGAGCTTTTTTCTCGGGATCGAGTCCGTTCGCCGTCGTGATTTCTTCGTAAACGGTACGAATGACGGACTCGTTTACTTCGATACCTTGCGAAGCGAGCTGTGCGACAACTTCGCCCGTCATACGTTCTGCCGCCGCACCCGTCGCGCCGTAGCCGAAGTTCGCGTTCAAAGCGTCCCTCAACTCAGCCATGGTTACCTTCTGTTCCTCGAAAACGAGTTGTTTTACGGCAATCAAACCGTCCGTATTGTTTGCGATGCCGAAGCCCTGCGGCCCCGTGAAATTATAAATCGCACCGCCTTCTTGCAAGCTCTTACCTCTGCCGATACAATCGTCCACCATACAGGACTGGAACGGCAACGGGCAACGCGTCGCGTGCGCCACGTCAATGGCGTTATTTGCATTCACGAGCAATTTGATAAAGTAGCTCTGTTGCGTTTTATAAGCGTTATAGAATTCCTCGAACGTACGCATTTCCGTGACGTCGCCCGTTTCGGGACCGATCTGCACGCCTTTATCCGCACCGTTGGAAAAAACCAATTCCAAAGGACGACACATATTGAAAAACGCCGCATCGTGCCAACCGTCCGTTTTTCCGCCCTTTTGCGGCTCTACGCAACCGATGATACAATAATCGCGCGCGTCTTCGAGCGTCAGCCCCCTTGCCATAATGGCAGGAATGATAATCTCGTCGTTATAATATGCGGGAAGCCCGGTACCCAGTCTGGTCAAAGCCGCCGCTTTCAAAAGAAAGTCTTCGGGAGAACCGTTCCAAACGCGAACGGAAATCGAAGGTTGCGGCAGAGGCACATGCATTGCCGCCTCCAAACACATATACGAAAGGTCGTTC
>CAZEVL010000080.1:0-4323 GCA_964515795.1 uncultured Clostridia bacterium
TTGCCGATATCGTATCGACCGACCAAAGATACGAAAAGGCAATCGAAACGGCGTTCGGCGGCGCGATGCAAAACGTGGTAACGGCGACGGCGGACGACGCGAGATATTTGATCGAATATTTGAAACGTACCAACGGCGGCGTCGTGACGTTCTTGCCCGTGGCAAGCATGCGGCCTCGTCCGGATTCGAGGGAAATTCAACGCGCTTTGGACGAACGCGGCGCAATGGGGCTTGCAACGCAACTCGTGCAGTATGAGGATTATTATTATAACGTCATCAGCAATTTGCTCGGTAACACGCTCATTTGCGACACGATTGCAAACGCAACGACGATTGCGAAAAAATACGGCAATTTGTTCAAGATCGTTACGTTGGACGGCGATACCGTTTCGACGAGCGGCGCGATGACCGGCGGTAGCAGCAGAAGAGACTCCGGTTCGTTGCTGTCTAACGAGCGTAAAATTCAGGAATGCAAAGAAAATATCGCGCGGAAACAGAAATATATCGAAAAGCTGAAAGTGATGATTGCGCAACACGAAAAGGAACGTCAGGCGGCGGAAGCGGCAGTAGAGGCGCTTCGTGAAAAATACCAAGGCGCAACGAGCGAAATTGCCGGTTTGACGCAACGCGAAACGGCACTTACGCAACAGCTTGCCGAGGCGGAAAGCGATATTCGGACTTATGCGGAAGCGTTGTCGGAATTGAAACGCAAATTCCAAGAATTAAAGTCCGAAGAAGCAAACTCTTCTATGAGCGAAGAACAGATTGCGGCAAGAAGAAAGAACGCGGAAGCGGAAATGGAAAACCAGCGCAGCCAGTGCGATCGGTTCAAGGAAGAACGCACGGAAAAGAACGCGTTGCTCCGCAAATTGGAAATCGAATACGCCGCGCTCAGTGCTGACGTCAAAAAACAGCGTGAAACGATCGATCGTATCACGGCGGAAAAGGAAGAGCTTGTAAAGCGTATTTTGGAATTGGAGCAAGAAAAGACGGAAACGCAGGATAAGCTGGAAGTTTTGGAAGCGGAAGCAGCGGAAAAAGAATTGACGGAGGAAGAAAAAGCCGCCGTTCAAGAGATTATGGATAAGATTGCCGAATTGAACAAGGAAAAAGAGGACTTGAACATTAGCAATTCGGCGTTGGAAGAGGAACGCACGCAGCTTCAAGAAACGTTGACGAAGAGCAGCGACAAGCGTTATAAGTGCGAAATCGAGATCAGTAAAATCGATACAAACCTCGAAAATATGCGTTTGCGTATCGAAGAGGCGTACGGTATGGACTACGAGGGCTGTTTGGAACTTCGTCGCGACGACTTCAACGTGGAAGAAGCGGCTACGCTCATTACGGCTTTGAAACGTAAAATTACGATGCTCGGTTCGGTGAATCCCAATGCGGTGGAGGAATACGAATACGAAAAGACGCATTGCGACGAAATGGTTACGCAACGCGACGATTTGCAGAAAGCCATCGAGGATTTGCAGGCGGCTTTGGACGAAATTCGTACGGAAATGCTCCGTATCTTTAACGAAGGGTTCGAGCAGATCAACGAAAACTTCAAGGTCACGTTTAAGGAACTGTTCGGCGGCGGTAAAGCGGAATTGGAGATCGATTACGTGGAAGGTGAAGATCCGCTCAATGCGGGTATCGAAATCATCGCATGTCCTCCCGGTAAGAAACTGACGAAAATTTCGTTGCTTTCGGGCGGCGAAAGAGCGTTGACGGCAATCGCGATTCTGTTTGCGATATTGCGTGCCCGTCCGATGCCGTTCTGTATTCTTGACGAAATCGAAGCCGCACTCGACGACGCGAACGTGGATAGATTCGCATCGTATTTGAAACGTTTCTCGGAAGATACGCAATTCATCGTTATCACGCACAGAAAACCGACGATGAATCAGGCGGATACGCTTTTCGGGGTTACGATGCAGGAAAAGGGTGTATCGAAGATCGTATCGGTGAAGCTTGCCGAGGTCGAAAGTCGACTGGGCGCAGGTACGGTAGAGTAAGCGAAAAAAGAAACGGCGTAATCGACTTTACGCCGTTTTTGTAACGGACTATATATTTAATAAGGAAAATACAGGGTATGGGATTATTCGGTAAATTATTCGGCGCACTGAAAAAAACGAAAGACAATTTTTCGGGCAAGCTCCGCGTGCTGTTTTCTAAAAATAAACTCGGCGACGAGTTCTACGAAGAGTTGGAAGAAATACTTATCTCCTCCGACGTATCGGTGACGACGGCGGAAGAGGTGGTAAATCGCGTGAAAGCACGTGCGATCGAGGACAGAATGAAGGACGAGGCGTACGTAACGGAGTTGCTTCGCGGTATTTTAACGGAAATGTTGGAGGAATCGGAGGTCGAAGCGCCTTCCTATCCGTGCGTAATTATGTTGGTCGGCGTCAACGGCGTCGGAAAAACCACGACTGTCGGGAAGTTGGCGCATTATTTCCTTTCGAAAGGGAAAACGGTCACCGTGGCGGCGGCGGATACCTTTCGTGCTGCTGCAAGCGAGCAGCTGTCCGTCTGGGCGGAGCGCGCGAAAGTACGTATCGTAAAGCATGAGGAGGGGAGCGACCCTTCCGCCGTGATTTACGATGCAATCTCTTCGGCGAAAGCGAAAGGCACGGACGTCGTGATTGTCGATACGGCGGGCAGATTGCACGTGAAGGACAATTTGATGAACGAGCTTCGTAAGATGGATAGAGTCGTCACGAGGGAATTCCCCGACGCCGATTTCCTGAAATTGCTGGTTTTGGACGCCACGACGGGGCAAAACGCCGTGAATCAAGCGCGTGTATTCGACGAAGCGGTGGAGTTGGACGGGTTGGTTTTGACGAAGTTGGACGGAACGGCGAAGGGTGGTTTTGTATTCTCGCTCGCCTCCGAATTGAGCTTGCCCGTCATTTTTGCCGGCGTCGGAGAGAAGATAGACGACTTGGAAGCGTTTGACAGCAAGAGCTTCGTAGAGGCAATTTTGTAATTCGGCATACCCGGGTATGCGTTGAGTAAAAAAGGAAACTTATGAAAATTGATATTTTAACGTTATTTCCCGAAATGTTTTCCGCCATGCAGGAGAGTATTTTGGGTAGAGCGCAACGTGCCGGAAAAATACAAATCAACGTCGTGAATATTCGCGATTACACCGAGGATAAGCATTTGAAGTGCGACGATTATCCGTTCGGCGGCGGGGCAGGCATGGTTATGATGCCGCAACCGATCGGTAGTGCCGTCGAGGCACTCGATCCCGAGCATAAAGCCAGACGTATTTATATGTCGCCCAAGGGTCAGGTATTTAAGCAACAAAAGGTGTTCGAATTATTGGAATACGAGCATTTGATTTTGCTTTGCGGACATTACGAGGGCGTGGATCAACGCGCGATCGATTTATTTATCGACGAAGAAATCTCTATCGGGGATTATGTTTTGACGGGCGGGGAGTTGCCTGCGATGGTCGTTGCGGATTGTGTTTCCCGTTACGTGGACGGGGTGATTAATACGTCTTCGCTCGTGGACGAGAGCTTTTCGGAGAATTTATTGGAATATCCGCAGTATACGCGTCCGCAGGAATATCGCGGATTGGCAGTTCCCGAAGTTTTGCGCAGCGGCGACCATGCGAAAATCGATCAATGGCGCAGGGCGCAAGCATTGGAAATTACGAAGAAGAATCGTCCCGACTTGTTGTAAGTCGGAGACGTACGGAAAGGTGTAAACATGAAAAACATACAATGGTTTCCCGGGCATATGACGAAGGCTATGCGCGATATGGAAGCAAAACGCGACCTTTGCGACGGTGTTATTTGCGTTTTGGACGCACGTGCACCGATTGCTACGGTCAATAAGAACTTAAAGAAAATCTTCGGCGAAAAGCCCATTTTATATGTTTTGAACAAAGCCGATCTCACCGATCCGAACAAGGTGGACGGGTTTGTGAAATTTTTCGAAACGCGAGGAAAATACGTCGTGAAATGCGATTCCACCAACGTTTCCGCAAAACGCGTATTGTTGCAAAAACTCAATGCGATCACCGAGGAAAAGCGCGCTCGCGCACAAGCGAAAGGCTTAAACCGTACTTTTCGTTTTATGGTGGCAGGGATTCCCAATACGGGAAAGAGCACGATCGTCAATTTGTTGAGCGGTCAAAAACGTGCCAAGACGGGGGATAAAGCAGGGGTAACGCGCGACGTGCGCTGGCTGAAATGCGGTGCATTCGATTTGTTGGATACGCCGGGAACGATGCCGCCCTCGTTCGACAACCAATACCACGCGCGGCATTTGGCGTATATCGGCAGTATCAACGACGATATTTTGGATATGGACGACGTG
>CAZEVL010000081.1:0-4169 GCA_964515795.1 uncultured Clostridia bacterium
TCGATTGTTTACTCTTAGGTACTGCCATATTAACACCTCTTGCTTTTATTTCTTTCGATTTTTGATTTGCGGAATCATTCCGAATATCGAATCCCTTCGCAATCCTCACCGCAGGAAAGACTGAACGGCATACAAGCCATAATCGCGTCCTCTACTGCTTTCGTCAAATCCACTATTCCGTTTGTGTACCCGTAATCCTCGTAATCCTTGCGAGGTTCGAAATACGCGTCGAGCTCCCCTACGACTTCTTGCGAAGCATCTTTTAAGCATCTGGAACATTGCCCTTCCAACTTAAAGGAAACCGTCCCTCGAATCTCCAAGGAATCGTCTTCGTATAAATCGTAATCGAAGGATACGCAAACAGGCGCGACAAAGCGCGTAAACGGAATTTCTATGAGCGATTCGGGGGCGGAATAAGAAAATTCCAAACGTCCCGAATACAATTTTTGTGCATTGAGTTTTCTAATATCGATAATCATCATAAAACCGACTTTACAAGTATAGTATATTTATTAAACTTTGTCAACTTATTTTTTATGGAATTTTCCGAATTTTTACAATAATTCTACTGTTTCTCTCGCAATCACGAGTTCTTCGTTGGTCGGAATGACGAGAATTTTTACTTTTCCGCCTTCCGCCGTGATATCGCGAAGTTGTCCGTTGTTCTTTTGCGCGTTCTTCTCTTTGTCGATCTCGATACCGAAAAATTGCATATTTTCGCAAATTCCCTCGCGAACCTGTACGTTATTTTCTCCGACGCCTGCCGTGAATACGATACAATCCACGCCGTTCATTGCCGCCGTGTACGCGCCGACGTATTTTTTACAGGAATAGACGAACATATCCAAGGCAAGTTGCGCCCTCTTGTCGCCCTTTTCCGCCGCCGCGCCCAAATCGCGGAAATCGCTGGAGATTCCGGAAATCCCGTACACGCCGCATTTCTTATTGCAATAGGTAAGCATTTCCGAAATATCCCAACCTTTTTTCTTGCAAAGATATTCCGCCACGGCAAAGTCGAAATCGCCGCTACGCGTGCCCATGGGAACGCCTGCAAGCGGCGTAAAGCCCATGGAGGTATCGACGCTCTTACCGCCGTTTACCGCCGTAATCGAAGAACCGTTGCCCAAATGACAGGTAATGATTTTCAGGTCTTTGGGGTCTTTGCCTAAATACTTCGCCGCTTCCTGCGAAACGAATTTATGACTCGTCCCGTGAAAACCGTAACGACGAATGGAATATTTTTGATAGTCCTCGTAATCGATTGCGTACATATACGCATATTCCGGCATCGTGAAATGGAAACTCGTATCGAAAACGAACGCCATCGGCTTATTCGGCATAGCTTCGCGGCAAGCCTTTACCCCGACGATCGCCGCAGGGTTATGTAACGGAGCCAAATCGCAAAGCATTTCCATCTTTTTCATAACGTCGTCGTCGATGAGTGTAGGTTTCTTGAACACCTCGCCCGAAGCCACGGCACGATGCCCGACCGCGTCGATTTCGTCCATCGATGCGATAACCCCCGTTTCTGGATTCGTCAGTGCGTCCAAGACCAAAGATACAGCCACCGTATGATTGGGCATGTCTTGTTCGAAAACGAACTCTTCGCCCTTTGCCTTATGCGTAAGCTTCGATCCGTCGATACCGATACGTTCGCACGTACCCTTTGCAACGACGGATTCCGTTTCCATATCGATGAGCTGATATTTCAAGGAAGAACTTCCGGAATTGATGACCAATACTTTCATAATTACACCTTATAATTGCGTTTGCAATGCCGTAATGGCGATTGCGGCCACGATATCCTCGGACTTACAGCCTCTGGACAAGTCGTTCAAAGGTTTTGCGAAGCCTTGGCAAATAGGACCTACTGCCATAAATCCGCCCAACCGTTCCGCGATTTTGTAGCCGATGTTCCCAGCCTGCAAATCGGGGAAAATAAATACGTTTGCGTGCCCCGCCACCGCCGAATCGGGAGCTTTCAATGCCGCAACCGAAGGAACGATCGCCGCGTCGAATTGCAATTCGCCGTCCAACTTCAAATCGGGTGCTTTTTCTTTTGCGATCTTTACCGCTTCCGCAACCATCGTTACGTTGTCGTGTTTTGCGCTACCCTTCGTCGAGAAGGAAAGCATCGCAACCTTCGGGTCGATACCGGCAATCGCTTTCGCGGAATTCGCCGTCGCGATCGCGCATTCGGCAAGTCCCTCGCTCGTATACGTAGGATTCAAACCGCAGTCCGCAAAGAAAATCATTCCGTCGGGACAATATTGATTTCCCTGTTCGGGGCAGATCATCAAGTTAAAGCTGGATACGGAAGATACGCCGGGGGCGGTTTTAATAATCTGCAAACCGGGACGAAGCGTGTTCGCCGTAGAATGACAAGCCCCGGAAACCAAACCGTCTACGTCGCCCGCCTTCAACATCATCGCACCGAAATACGTGCCGTCCGTCAAAAGTTTCGCCGCTTGTTCGCTCGTCATGCCCTTAGAAGCGCGAAGCTCGCAAAGTTTTGCGTTGTATGCGGGAAGTTTATCGCTCGTCAACGGATCGACGATTTCGACGCCCGTCAAATCCACTTCGGGATTTTCCGCCTTGATCTGCGCTTCGTTGCCGAGAAGTACGATTTTCGCAATACCTTCTCGGGTTGCGTCCGCTGCGGCTTTCACGACTCTCTTGTCTTCGCCTTCGCAAAGAACGATGGTCTTTTTAAGCGCTTTTGCCTTACTTTTGATTTCATCAAGAATGTTTCTCATAAATTACTCCTACGAAATGCTTTATTTATTTTTCATTTTTGTGTATAATATCTATTAGGCGAGGCTTGTCCGCCCGTCTTTTCTATTATACCACACTATTTTAGGAATGTAAAGGAAATAGGAAGAAGTAAAATGAAAATTTGTGCGATAATTTGCGAATACAACCCGTTTCACAACGGACATCTCTATCAATTACGGGAAGCGAAACGCCGTTGCGAAGCCGACGCCGTGCTCTGTCTTATGAGCGGGAATTTCGTTCAACGCGGCGAAGCGGCAATCGCAGAGAAATACACACGCGCGCGCCACGCCGTTTTATCGGGCGCAGACGTCGTCGTCGACCTTCCGACCGTATTTGCCGTCGCCAATGCGGAATTATTCGCGAAAGGCGCGATTCACATGCTGTCCGCAGTCCCCGAAATAACGTCTCTGTGTTTCGGTTGCGAAAACGCCGACAAGGAAAGCCTGTTAAACGCCGCCGCTCTGCTAAACGACGAACCGCCGAGCGTTTCTCGAAAGATACGGAGTCTTGTCGGAACGGGTCTAAGTTACGCCAAAGCACGCGCGGAGGCTTGGAAAAACTTACTTCCCGAAAACTTGCTGAACGCACCCAACAATATCCTTGCATTGGAATATACGAAAGCGATTTTGCGAGAGCGTCCGGACATAGATGTCGTCCCGATTCAAAGACGGGGCGGCGGCTATCTCGACACCTCGTTAAAAAACGATTTTTCCTCCGCTTCCGCCATTCGCGGCTGTCTGCGAAACGGAACGCCGATCGTCGGAAATCTGCCGGAGTACGTAAAAAAAGACTTACCGAACGAATTGGAAACTAAGTCGGACGCCTTAGAAAAATATGCGATATTAACAGCCGACGCAAACGACTTGAAAAAAATCTGCGATTGTACCGAAGGCTTGGAAAACGCTTTCAAAAAAGCCGCTTTACTTTCCCCTTCCCTATCCGAAACGCTCACTTCCGCAAGGTATACGTCTTCCAGAATTCGCCGTATTGCCTTACACGCGTTGCTACATATTTCCGAATCCGATATTCGCGAAAGTTTATCCGCACCGCTCTATTTTCGCGTTTTAAGCGCAAATAAATCCCGAACGGACGTTCTTTCGTCGTTAAGCAACGCCGCACCGCTTTTGATACGAGCACACGACGAAGACAAGCTGACAGACGCGGCGAAACGCTGTTATGAAATCGACCGTTTCGCGGAAGAAATTTATTCTTTACTGTACGAAACGAAAAACGAAAAACAAATTTTCATCGAATAGGCAATCTCCTCCGAAGAAATTTTCGGAGGAGATTTTATACAAAAAAGGTTTGATATTCTGCATACCAAACCTTTTTTGAGATGTGTGTGCCACTACCGATTTTGATACAATTTGCGTACACTCTTGAATTATTGCGTA
>CAZEVL010000082.1:0-4067 GCA_964515795.1 uncultured Clostridia bacterium
ACAATTATTTCGATTCTTTGTGTTCCGTGTGCTTCTTGCAGAAAGGACAATACTTGGACATTACCAATCTATCGGGATCGTTCTTCTTGTTCTTAATGCTGTCATAATTTCTATGCTTGCATTCGGTACATTCAAAGGTGATTTTCGCTCTAGCCGTTTTAACCGCCATAATTAAAAAACTCCATACAAAAAATTACACCCCTTTCGGGTGCGTATGATTAGTTTACCATACTTAAAGAAGCTTGTCAATCTTTTTTGAAAGCTTTTTCAAAACTTTTTTCATTTTTTTCGTCTTTTTTGTTTTTTCGACAAAAAGTAAAATAAACTTACGCGCTCGCATAAGCTTATTTTAACATACTATCGTCCCGACAAGGGAATCATTTTACGCTTCCGCAACGATTATGCGAAACGTCTGTCCGTTCAAAAACCGCACGAAAATTTCGCCGTCGCCTTTTTCCGTCGTTCCCACAAACGTATCTTTTATTATCAGATACATTTCTTCCGTCAACGCTTCCTTTTCGATATACTCGGTTTCCGCCGTCTGCTTTCGAATTTCTTTTGCCATCTCTTCTTCCTCGCTTAAAGTATTTATCTTAACAACGCCGCCGCATTTTTAAGACAATCTAACTTTAACCGATTTTTCGCATAAAATTTTGTCTGTCTTTGTTTTTATTTGTCGAGTTTTGTCAAAATCCTCGTGCCTTATGACAAAATACTTTCCTTTCCCCTTCGTTTTGACGAAAAACGACCGCCTATTCCCCTAATCCGTACTCTTTCGCGAGCTTTTCGAACAGCGGCAAAGCCCGTTCGATTTGTTCCGTCGGCACGCAATAAGCAATGCGTACCCACCCCTCGCAACCGAAGTCTTTACCGTTTACGAGCAACAGCTCGTACTTTTTCGCGCGTTCGCAAAAGGCAGCCGCGTCCGACTCCGCCGCCTTCATAAACAGATAAAACGCACCGTCGGGATACACACACGTAAAACCGCATTTTTTCAAACCTTCGTACAACACGTCGCGGTTTCGCTTATACACCCGTAAATCGGACGTCATACCGTCGCATTCCGCCGCCACGAACTGAAACAACGTCGGTGCGCAAACAAAGCCCGAACTGCGCCCTGCACCGCAAATCGCCGCGTACACAGCCCTCGCTTCCGTCGCCTTGGGATTTACGGCGATGTAACCGATACGTTCCCCGGGTAAAGACAGCGATTTCGAATACGAATAACACACAATCGTATCGTCGTAATAACGCATAGGACTTTGCACGACGGTCGCTTCGTCATAGACAAGTTCCCGATACGGCTCGTCGGAGATCAGATAAATCGGCTTTCCGAATTCCAACGACTTTTCCTGCAAAATTTCGCCTAAGCTCCGCAACGTCCGTTCGTCGTACACCACGCCCGACGGATTGTTCGGGGAATTGATCAATATCCCCTTTACGTTTTCCCTTAAAGCGGTTCTAAGAGCTTCGAAATCGGGCAACATGCGTTCGTCGGAGGGCAACACGGTCAATTTCGCCCCTACCCCGTCTACAAACACTCGATATTCAGGGAAGAAGGGGGCAAACACGAGAAACTCGTCCCCCTCGCACGCCAACGCGCGCAGCGTAACCGTCAAAGACGCCGCCGCACCGCAAGTCATATAGAGGTCGTCCCCCGAAAGCGGCACGCCGAACCGACGGACGTAATTCGCCGCGATTTTATCGCGAACCGCCTTATCCCCCTGCGCGGAAGTATATCCGTGCAATTTCACGGACGGAGTTTCCCGTACCAGCCTTTCGATCGTTTCGTTGACGACGGCAGGCGCAGGCACCGACGGATTGCCGATGGAAAAATCAAACACGTTTTCCTCGCCGATTTCGGCAGAACGCATTTTTGCGTATTCGAAAATTTCTCGTATACTCGAACGTTTTATGCCCAACTCGTACATTTGCCGATTCCACATGGCTCGTTCACCTCGAAGGATAAGATTTTTATTATTATACCCCTTTCCGTCGCAAAACGCAAGCCTTCCGCCGCTCGAAACACCGTTTTTGCAAAAAAAAGCCGCCCGACGCAAGTGCCGAGCGGCTCAAAAAGGAGGGGATGATCTTGAAAAAGATCATAAGGATAAGCTTATTCATCGTCGCAAAGTTCGTACGAGTTGCAAATCGTTTCCAAATTCACGGAAATGGTATCCAAGCCTCGATACATCGCAACCAATTCTTCGCGGGGGATTCCGAAATCGCTCTGTTGTAAAACTCTATCGATTTTATCTTCGATAATCTTACCGATTTCTTTGCCCTTTTCCGTCAACAGTACGGGTTCTCTATAACGCTTTCGTGTGTTTTGCTCGTAATAAACATAGCCGTTTTTCTCAAAATAAATCAAGGTTCGAGAAATTGCAGCCTTGTCCTCGTCACACACTTCGCAAAGCTCCCGTGCAGTCATCGGTCCTTTACAGTATAAATAGTGCAAGCAGGAAACGTGAGGTGCTTTTAAGTTATAAGCACGCATCTCCTCTGCCTTGATTTTACGGATAAGACGACTGATTTTCGTAATTCGCAACGTAAACGTTTCAAATCTCTCTTGCATATCTTTTCCCTAAAATCTATGTCTTGTTTCTTTTATCGATTATATTCTACCACAAACTTATTGACTTGTCAACATTTTTTCGAAAATATTTTCACTTTTTTTCATAAAGAAAAAATATCCGCACACAAACGATGTACCCCGAAAAGGTTTTCGCCTTTCAGAGGTACATGTTTTTTCGTCCAAAGCCGCTTTTCGCCGCTTAATTTTTTCTTAAAAAGTCCACCAACGCAACGAAGCCTTCCAATAAGAAGATCACGCCTACGACGATGCACATAACGTTCATCGCTTCGTACGCAAACAACAGGCAAAGCCCGACGAGCACGTTCAAGGCAGGCTGCGCGTATTGAATCAACAGCGCTTTCACACTCTTTCTTCTGCTCTTCCCTTGCAAAATCTCAAACGTTTGAAGCACGCCGTACGCAATCAAAACAACGCCGAGGACAATCAACGCAACTTTCAACAACAACCAGCCGAGCAAAATCACCAACGCACCGATCGCCGCGCGAATCACGCCGCCTACGATATCCTTTTTCAAGATATCCATAATACCCATAACGATAAAAGCAACCCCGAAAATCGTTATTGCTAATTCAATAACACTGCCTTTGAACACGATGAACAACAAACCGAGTACAATCGTTAAAATTGCAGAAATAAGTTTGTTACTTTTCAACATACTTTTATAACTCCTTCATTTATTTTTATCGTATGCATTGTATCACGAATACGTGCCTTTGTCAACGATTTTTTGAAAATTTTTCGACAAAATTCCTCTCAATACACTATTCCCGTATCGTTGGTCGCACGGACGTTTACCGATAACGTCCAACCCGTTTCCTGCGCATACGACAAAACAATCGAAACCCCGAATTTCCGCATGTACAATGCCGTATCGGTAGTCGTCCCCGTATATCCGTGCGCCGCCAACGCATTTTCCAACGCACTCGCCGTCGCCGCCGTAGACGAAACCCCGAACAACGTAAATTCCCGTACGCAAATGCTCGTCAAAAGATATTGCGTGCTCGCCGCGTCGGGGTAATTGGAGAAACCGTAGTTTTCGCCCGTTTCGGCGAGTCCGTAGCTCTCGCACCCGAACCCGGGAACGTATGCATACCCTGTAAAATCACAAGCGGAAAGCTCCGCAAGCATGGGAAACGCAAAATCGCAGTTTCCGTTCAATTCGTCTATCGTTTCCTGCGTATTTACATCGATCTCACGTTGCGTATAGCGCGGATTGTACGCATACAACCCGACGAAACGATACCCTGTTTCCGTATTATAATCGTCCTCCGCATTATACGTTCCGAACAAAGTTTCGGAATACGACACGTCGGAAGCGAAGCGAGCTTGTACGAACACATTTTCTTATTATAGGCAGTCTTTTTGACGGACTGCCTTTTTATATTGTCTATCATATCTTGCGTAACTCTATATTTTACATAAGTATCGGCAAAATTGTAGGTTATAATAATGCTGTCATTATCAAGAATTA
>CAZEVL010000083.1:0-3876 GCA_964515795.1 uncultured Clostridia bacterium
GACCGTTGGAATTGAACAAATCTTGATTCAAGTCGTTGACGGCGAGTTGCATTTCGCG
Source organism: uncultured Clostridia bacterium (assembly GCA_964515795.1). Lineage (GTDB taxonomy): Bacteria > Bacillota > Clostridia > Christensenellales > Borkfalkiaceae > Scatosoma. The sequence goes on from CAZEVL010000083.1 coordinate 59, forward strand.
CGCTTCTTCTTGCTTTTCCTCAAATTCGCGCATACCGCTCGACGACATATCGCGCAAACCGCGCATATCCCTTCTGACCGAATTCAACTCGTCCGAAAGACGTTCCTTGCGTTCCTCCGCTTTTTTCAACGCAGCGGAAAGCTCCTCGATTCTGTCTTTGGTCGCTTCCATACGCGCCGCCAAAGTCCCGAGGTTTTTCTTCATTTCCGCAAGATTGTCCGCTTCCGACAACTGTGACAAACGATTTTCATCCGAAAGTTTTTCAAAGACTTCAATCTTCTTATCCAACGCAGCCACAGCCGAACGCAAGACTTCCGTCTGCGTTTCGATTTCGGAAATACGTTTTACCGCCTCGCCGTTTTTACGGGTCGTTACCGCCGTTTCGTCGTCGATTTCCCCGATACGATTCTTACTCGCAAGCAACGTTTCCGCCGCCGTCACGATTTGTGCGCGATAAGTCTTGATACGTTCCCGCACGAGTTTTAATTCCCCGTCCTTTCTTTCGTTTCCGACGGAAAGTTCCACACGGCGATCGTTGAGTTCCGTCAACCCCGCGTCCGCTTGGTTGATACGATCTCGGTTTTCCTCCAAACGACGATTGATACGCTCTATTTGCGTGTTCAACGAAATGATCTTATCGGAGATGGCGACGATATCTTTTTTGAACTTGCTCTTTTCGTTCTCCGCATTTTCGTAACGATATATGTACGTATTCGCTTCGTTCACTTTCAACGACTGCGTATATTCGTTGTATTCGCGTGCGGCTTCCGCCTGTTTACCCAAGGGACCCAAACGGCGTTCCGCCTCGTCGATACGCTGACGATAAATAAACAAATTCTCGTTAGAATCCTCGATTTTACGCTCGATTTCCTGCTTACGATTCTTATAGACCATAAGCCCCAAGGCTTCTTCAAAAATCAAACGTCTGTCCTCGGGACGCGCGTTCATAATCTGTTCCACCTTGCCTTGTCCGATGATCGAATATCCTTCTTTACCGAGCCCGATACCGTGGAACAACGTAACGATGTCCTTCAAACGGCTGGGTTGGTTGTTGATCAGATACTTACTTTCTCCCGTGCGATACAGCCGACGCGTCATCGCTACCTCCGGTGCGTCCACGTCGGGGAAAATATGATTTTCGTTATCGAAAACGAGCGATACTTCGCAATACGACTGCGGTTTACGTTCCAGCGTACCGCCGAAAATGACGTCCTGCATATTGCTACCGCGCAAGGACTTTGCAGACTGTTCGCCGAGCACCCAACGCACAGCGTCGGCAACGTTACTTTTACCGCAACCGTTAGGGCCTACGATACAGGTAACGCCGGGTTCGAATCGAACCGTTGTCTTGTCGGCAAACGATTTAAAGCCGACCAGTTGTATTTCCTTTAAATCCAAAATGTACTCCTTGTGATATATCTATATCCGCTTATTTTTTTCTTTTTTTGCCAAAGCGTCGTCTTGCCGCAACAGCATTTCTCGCAAGGCTTCCGCGGCGTTTTGCTCCGCCGCCTTTTTACTGCCGCCCGCGCCGCGTGCCGTAACGTCTCGCGCCGTCGCCTCACATACGAACGTAGGTGCGTTATCCTTGCCCGACTTCTCGCATACGTATTTCGGCAATTCCTCCCCGAGGCTTTGCAAATACTCCTGTAAAACGCTTTTGGGATTTTTTTGTTCCGTTCGCGCTTTCAACCCGACATACGTGTAAATAAACGTTTTCGCCGCTTCGTAACCGCCGTCTAAATACACTGCCGCCGTCAACGTTTCGAAAAGACTCGAAATCGTTTTTTTCCCGATATTCTCCGCCTTTCCTTCCGTCAAAAGATATCGCTTCACGTCTAACGCTTCCACAGCCTCCAACAGAGCTTCCTCGCAAACGAGCGTCTGTCGCTCCCGCGTGAGCAGCCCTTCCCGTGCGTCCTTATGCGCAAAGAATTGCCATTCCGTCACCGCAAGCTGCAACACGGTATCGCCCAGATATTCCAACCGCTCGTTATCTTTTCCGCCGTGTCGATTGGCATACGTAGAGTGCGTAAACGCTTCTTGCAACAATGCTCTGTTTCGGAAAGTATAACCGATTTTTCGTTCTATCTCCGAATACGGAAAACGTTCGGTATTCATTCCGCGTCGCCCGCCGCCTGCACTTGTTCTTGAACGGCGTTCAAATCCACCGTATCGATCATCGCCTTGATTTTTCCGGTCATATCGCCGCGCACCGCGTTTGCCGCCTGCGAAATACAGATGGAGAATCCGCGCGCTTTACTGTTCCCGTGTCCTTTTACGACCGCTTTGTTCAAACCGAGGAACATCGCTCCGCCGAATCCTTCGTAATCCATGTCCTTTTTAATATTCTTGATAACGCCTCCGGAAAGCACCGCGCACAGCATCGTCCACAAATTCCGTTTGAACGCACGCGTCATAATGGCGGAAACGGCTTTGCCGCACCCTTCCGCGGACTTCATGGCGATATTCCCCGTAAAGCCGTCCGCGACCATAACGTCCACGTCGCCGTACATCAAATCGCGTGCCTCGCGATTGCCTTTGTAGTTCAAACAATCGATTTTCTTCAATAACGCGTTGGCTTCTTGATGTAACGCCAAACCTTTATGGTCTTCCGTACCGTTGTTCAACAACCCCACGGAGGGCTGCTCGATGCCGTATACCGTCTGCGCATACGCCGTAGCCATTAAGGCGAAATGCACGAGATTGATGGGTTTGCATTCCAAATTCGCTCCGCAATCGCAAAGGAATATACCGCCTCCGTCGTGTCTGGGCATAATCGGGCAAAGCGCGGGACGAGAAACGCCCTTCAAACGTCCCAAAATCAACACGCCCGCCGTCAACACCGCCCCCGTCGATCCCGAGGAAACCAACCCGTCCGCCTTTCCTTCCTTCAACATACGAAACGCCACGACGGTCGAAGAATCCTTTTTCGTCTTTACCGCCTTGGTCGGAACTTCGTTCATGTCGATAACTTCGGTGGTATGCACGATTTCCAAACGACTCTCGTCGTAGTCGCAGTTTGCAAGTACGGCTTTGATTTGCGGTTCGTCGCCGCAGAGAATCAAATATAACTCCTTATCCTTTCTCAACGCTTCCACCGCACCCAAAACCTGCTGTTGCGGTGCAAAATCGCCGCCCATGGCGTCTATGACAATTTTTACCATACGTTTCGCTCCTTAAAATTCGAGGTTGGAAACCGTTCTGGGGAAAGGGATGACGTCGCGAATGTTGCTCACGCCCGTCAAATACATGACCATTCTCTCAAAGCCCAAACCGAACCCGGCATGCATAGCACCGCCGTATTTTCTCAAATTCAAATACCAATCTTCCGCAGGCACACCGCACTCTTCCATTCTCTGTTTCAATTTGTCGTAATCGTCTTCTCTTTGCGAGCCGCCGATCAGTTCCCCTACACCGGGTACAAGCAAGTCCGCCGCCGCGACCGTCTTTCCGTCGTCGTTTTGCTTCATGTAATAGGACTTGATTTCCTTGGGATAATCGGTCAGGAACACCGGCTTTTTATAAACTTCTTCCGCCAAGAACCGTTCGTGTTCGCTCTGCAAATCCTTGCCCCAGAAAATATCCTTATCCTCGAATCTTTCCGCGTTTTGTTTCAAAATCTCGATTGCCTCGGTATAAGACAAACGAGCGAATTCGTTTTGCGCAACGTTATCGAGACGCTCTAAAAGTCCTTTATCCACAAACTGATTCAAAAAGGCAAGCTCGTCCGAGCAAGTATTCTGCACGTGGCAAATGACGGATTTCACCATCGCCTCCGCAACGTCCATATCCCCTGCCAAATCGCAAAACGCCAT
>CAZEVL010000084.1:0-3768 GCA_964515795.1 uncultured Clostridia bacterium
TTTCGGTTTTGCCGTACTTTTGAATAGGTAAATCCATTTGTTCGTTTTGCTCCTTGCATAATGTTTTCAGGCGATCTACCGAGTATATCTTTTCATCGATAAAAATCGAAAATTTTGTCTGGTCTGAAATTTTTATTATCTTTATGCTTTACTTTTCCGTTCGTTTGCGGTATAATACCTAAGAACGAGATCGGTCGTAAATCGCCGCAAGTCTTTATTTTTCTAACGTTTTCCGCATTCGGATATTCGTTGAAAAAACGCTCCGTGCGATATTACGCCATAATAAGCATAATAATACATTATCTAATTATACCGAACCCGTTTCGCATTGTCAAGCATTTTTGCCGAACTTTTGCATAAAAAAATATTTTTTACGCATTTTTCGCTTAAAATCCTGTATTTTATGGAGTTTTTATGAGAATCGATAAATTTTTGAAAGTATCCCGCATCTTAAAACGTCGCACGGTTGCGCAAGAAGCCTGCGGCGAAGAAAAAGTCCTTATCAACGGCAAACCGGCTAAGCCGTCCGCCAACGTCAAAATCGGCGACGTCATCGAAGTGTTGTATGCGGCAGGCAGCCTGAAAGTCCGTGTGCTCAACGTCAAAGAAACGGTAAAAAAAGACGAAGCCGCTTCCCTGTACGAGGTCATCGCATGACGCCATCCGTCTGCGCCGTTATATGCGCCGCGGGGAAAGGTAGTCGAGCAGGATTCGAAACCAACAAACTCCTCGTCCCCTACCAAGGCACGACCATACTGGAAAGAACGCTCTCCGCGTTCGATTTACCGTGCATAGACGAGATCGTCGTCACGGCGTCCGAACGAGATTTCTCGAACGTGCAGACGCTGTGCGCCCCCTTTCGGGCAACCGTCGTACTCGGCGGCGCGACACGTTCCGAATCGGTATACAACGCCTTAAAGCACTGCCGTGCCGATATCGTACTCGTCCACGACGGCGCGCGGCCGTTCGTCACGCGCGAAATCATTGAAAATTGCATCGAAAGCGTCCGTCTGTACGGGAGCGGTATTTGCGCCGTGGAATGCCGAGATACGATTGCGCAAACACAAGACGAACGCATCGTTGCCGTCCCGAAACGCGCCGCTTTAAGACAAATCCAAACGCCGCAGGGCTTTTATCGGGAAAAGTTACTCCGCGCGTACGAACACGCTTTCGAAAAAACCGACGTCGCCTACACGGACGACTCCTCCGTCTACGCAGCGTTTTGCGAACCGCCTCGCATTTGCGCAGGCGCGCGCGAGAACATTAAAATGACCTATGCGGAAGATTTCCGTTCCGTCGTACGTTGCGGTTACGGCATCGACACGCACGCATTCGGCAAGCCGCAGGATTATATCGTATTGGCAGGAGTCAAAGTTCCTTCCGAAAGCGGACTCGTCGCACACAGCGACGGCGACGTCCTCGTCCACGCCGTCATGGACGCATTGCTTTCCGCCGCAGGGCTTAAAGACATCGGGCATTATTTCCCCGACACCGACGAAAAATGGCGAAGCGCAAGCTCGATGACGATGTTAGAGCAAGTCCTCGAACGGCTCCGAGAGCGCGGTTACGGCGTGCAAAATCTCTCCGTAGCCATTCAGGCGGAGCGACCTCGACTCGCCAAATATATCGACGAAATGAAACGCAACCTCGCCGACAGCATGCAAATTTCCTTATCGGCAATCGGCATTTCCGCCGGCACGAACGAGGGACTCGGCTACGTAGGCGAAGGGAAAGGCATTACCGTACACGCCTACATACTGTTACACGATTAAAAAGGAGAATCCGTCATGGCAACCAAACAAAAATCCCCCACAAGCCAATACGTCTGCTCGGAATGCGGTTGCGTCGCGCCGAAATGGCTGGGCAGATGCCCCGACTGCGGCAATTTCAACACCATGCAGGAAGAACTCGTCCGCGCGACGGAAACAGCCAAAAGCGAATCCAGACGCGGTGTGAGCAATCTGCTCAAAACACGCGCGCTCCCCCTTTCGCAAATCGGATACGAAAAATTCGACCGAGTGAAAAGCGGTATTGCCGAATTCGATACCGTACTCGGCGGAGGCATCGTACGCGGTTCGCTCGTACTGCTCGGCGGCGACCCCGGGATCGGGAAATCCACCCTCTTAACACAGACGGCAGCACATCTCGCCTCTACGCAACCAGTCCCCACCTTATACGTTTCCGCGGAAGAAAGTTGTTCGCAGGTCAAAATGCGTTGCGAACGTTTGGGGTTAAATTCCGAAAATTTATTACTCTTAAACGAAACGTGCTTGGAGGACATCGAAGAAAATCTCGGCGACAGCAAATTCGTCGTCATCGACTCCATTCAAGCCGTATACACCGAATCACTCGCTTCGGCAGCAGGATCCGTCGGACAGGTTCGGGAATGCGCCGCAAAGCTCATGCGTATCGCAAAATCGCGAAACGTCACTTTTTTCATTATCGGACACGTCACGAAAGAAGGATCGTTGGCAGGTCCGAAAGTTCTCGAACACATCATGGACACGGTGTTGTATTTCGAAGGACAGCAAGAAGATAATTATCGATTGCTTCGCGCCGTAAAAAATCGTTTCGGCTCGGCACAAGAGGTCGGCGTATTCGAGATGACGGAGGACGGCATACACAGCGTCAACGATTATTCCGACTTATTTTTGTCGGAAACGCGCGGCGTAGCGGCAGGCTCCGCCGTGACGCCGTCGGAGAGCGGCAACCGCTGCATGAACGTGGAAATTCAAACGTTGATTTCCAAAACCCCTTACGGCCAGCCTCGCCGTATGAGTTTGGGCGTGGATTACAACAAACTCGTGGTGCTGATCGCCGTTTTGGAAAAACGTTGCGGTATCCCTTTTTTCAATTCGGACGTCTATATCAACGCCATGGGCGGCATAAAACTGGACGAGCCGTCCGTCGATTTGGCGATATGCGCCGCACTTGCGTCGGCGGCAAACGACATTCCCATAGACAAGTACACCGCACTGTTCGGCGAAGTCGGTTTAACGGGAGAAATTCGTCCCGTGCGCTATGCGGACAGGCGTGTAAACGAGTGCATCAAGGCAGGGTTCAAACGAGTCGTTCTTCCCGAAAAGAGCATGAAACTCTGCGAAAAATACAAAGAAAAAATCGAGCTGATTCCCGTCCGTTACGTCGGACAAATGATCAAAGCCCTGCATTTGCGAAACAATTAACGAAGCGAAAAACGAACGAAACGGCGGTTTTACAGATTGTGTAAAACCGCCGTTTTCTTATGTATTCGATTTATTTTCCCATCGCCGCGGCAATCTCCGCCGCCAACATTTTTCGCTCTTCTTCCGCGCGAAGATCGATCGCTTCCGTAAGCGTATTTTTGAATTGATTGGCGTTTCCGACTCCCAGTGCCACAATACCCTTACCGCTACTCCCGTAGAGCTCCAACGTCGCATACCCGAAAATCCGTCCGAAAAAACTTGCCGATTGTGCGATATTGTCTATTTTGTCAATCGGGAAATCCCAAGTTTTCATCTTAAACACGCCGACTTTTCCCAACACGCGCTTATCCGTGACGACCAAATGCGTCGCCCTGTTTCGAGCAATCACGCAAATCAACGGAATCAAACCGAAGATCGGCAATACGATTGCCCACAAACCGGTGCCGTTTTTCAACAATATAAACGCCACGAAGCTCATCAACGTCAAAAATATAATCGGTCCCACCAACGTCAACCAGCTGATCTTCATTTCTCCGACGATATTCTCGTCCTTTGCCAAGTTTCGTTCTACATAATTCTTCAT
>CAZEVL010000085.1:0-3714 GCA_964515795.1 uncultured Clostridia bacterium
TGCCGTTTCTCTTGATTACTTTGCACTTATCGCACATAGGTTTTACAGAAGGTCTGACTTTCATTGTATTTTCTCCTTGTTAATTAAACTTTATCAGTCGTTTGATTACGACTTGCCACGCCACGTGATTCTGCCACTCGTCAAATTATACGGGCTGATTTCTAATTTAACGGTATCCCCTTCGATGATTCTGATATAGTTCATTCTAAGTTTACCGGAAATATGAGCCGTAATAATGTGACCGTTGGAAAGTTGTACTTTGAAGATTGCATTCGGCAACGCTTCGATTACTTTACCTTCCGCTTCGATTACGTCGTCTTTGGACACAGAAATTTCCTCCGATTATTTTTTCGTGCAAGCATATTTGCTCGCGCTCTTGTTTTCTTTCTTACAGGGTAAGAATTTCCACTCCGTCCTCGCGCACCACGACTGTATTCTCATAATGCGCCGCAGGTTTTCTGTCTACCGTTATCGCCGTCCAGCCGTCGTCCAATACTCGAACGCGATAATCGCCGAGCGCGATCATCGGCTCGATACAAAGCACCGTGCCGACTTTTAAGCGAACTCCCGTACCCAATTTACCGTAATTCGGTACGGACGGATCTTCGTGCATTTCTCTGCCTATACCGTGACCGGTATACGAGCGGATTACTCCGTAGCCGAAGGATTCCGCGTGTTTTTGAACACGATAACCTATATCGTATAAAGGCGTCCCTGCACGCAATCCTTCGATTGCCTTAAAGAAACATTCTTCCGTTCTCTTGACGAGCTGTTGCAATTCGGGTTTTACTTCCCCGATACAATAGGTTCGACAAGCGTCGCCGTGATAACCGTTTTTGTCGGCAACGATATCGACGCTGACAATATCTCCGTTTTGAATGACTCGATCGCTCGGGATCCCGTGCACCACCACTTCATTGACGGAAATGCACGCCGAGGCGGGAAAACCGCCATACCCGAGACAAGAAGGATTCGCTCCCTCCGAACGAATAAAACGTTCGATCAAAGTATCCAATTCTTTCGTCGTCATACCTGCGTGAATCTTCGTTTCCACAAAATCGAACGTCGCTTTTACGACGCGACAAGCTTCGCGAACGGATTCTATTTCTTTTTCGTTTTTTACGTGAATCATAACCTTATAATAACGTGTCTAACTTTTTACGAACGTACGCAAACACCTCGTCGGGGCTCGCGTTGCCGTTTACATTGAACAAAACGCCCTTAGCCTGATAATATGCTATCAAAGGCGCGGTCTGCGCGTTGTATACTTCTAAACGCTTTTGCACGATTTCGGGATTGTCGTCTTTTCTTTGATACAATTCGCCGCCGCAACGCGAACAAGTCGTCGCGCCGTGTAAAGTCGAAAGATGAAAGCTTTCGCCGCAATCCTTACAAACCCGTCTGCCGCAAATGCGATCCATCAACAGGGAAAAATCCACGTCTATGTTAATCACCGCGTCTACGACGGACATCTTATCGAACGCCTCCGCCTGCGCAATGTTGCGAGGGAAACCGTCCAACAAATAGCCTCTTGCCACGCAATCGGCTTGCTCCAAGCGTTCTTCCACAATTTCACAGGTTACGTCGTTAGGAACTAATTGTCCCTTATCGATGTATGATTTCGCCAACACGCCGACAGGGGTTTGATTTCTCATATTTTCTCTGAATATATCGCCCGTGGAAACATGCGGCAACGCATAAGCGTCAACGATTTTGCTCGCTTGCGTTCCTTTGCCTGCACCGGGCGCGCCAAGTAAAATAATATGCATTCTAACACTCCTTACTCGAATAACGCGTTGTTCTGCGAAAATCTTACGTCGGAAAACTTCCACGCTCCGCTCCTAAGTCGCGAAGCGTAGAAGTTCCGTGTTTCTTACTTCAAGAAGCCCTTATGCGTTTTCATCATCATCTGCGCTTGAAGCTGTTTCTCGAATTCCATTGCACAAGATACTACGATCAAGATACCGGTCGTCGAGAAAGCGTTGACAAGGTCATACCCCGCTGCACTGAACAGCACCGAAGGAATGAACGCAACGAGCGAGAGATAAATCGCACCGAACAACGTGATACGGTTGGAAATTTTCGTGAGGTATGCCTCGGTTGCTTTACCGGGACGAATACCGTGAATAAACCCACCGTTCTGCTGAATGCTTCTGGAAACTTCTTCGGGGTTGAATTGCATCTGCGCATAGAAGAATGCGAATGCGAAAATCAACACGCAAAGTACGAGAGAATATACGATTACGCCCGGCGTATACGTCGAAGACGCAGACATCCACTTCGCCCACCATTTCGCAAATCCGCCGTCAGGCGATACCATAGCGGCAATCATCTGAGGGAAACTGAGAATGGAGAATGCAAAGATAAGAGGCATAACGCCGCCACCCGAAATTCTGATAGGAATCGCGGAGGACTGACCGCCGTACATTTTTCTGCCTTTAATCTGCTTCGCATACTGTACGGGAACCTTTCTTTCGGAAAGATCGACGTAAATAATCGCAAAGAAGATAATCGCGGCAACCACAACGAACGCAACAAGTTCTATTACAAGATCCGCAGCCGTTTTGTTGGGATAAAGCGAAGCCAACTGAGAAGCATCGAAAATTGCGATGAGTTTTCTCAAAATCAACTGACCTGCCGTAGACAAAATACCTACGAAAATGATCATCGATTGACCGTTGCCTACGCCGTAATCGGTAATTCTTTCGCCAAGCCACATTACGATAAATGCGCCTGCCGTATAAACGATTGTCATAAACAGTCCTGCAAGCCACGTCTGCCCGAAGAACAACTCCGAACGAATCGCCCCTTCGCTGTTTGCAAAGCTGACGATAATACCCACAGACTGAATAATTGCCAAAAGGATCGTTACGTATCTCGTATATTCGGAAATCTTTTTACGACCCTCTTCCCCTTGTTTGGATAATCTTTCCAAAGCCGGGATACCTACACAAAGCAGCTGCATAATAATCGAAGCGTTGATGTACGGTCCGATACCTAACGCGAACAGCGTACCGTTTGCAAGCGCGCCGCCCGTAATGCTGCTCATAAGTGTCAAATAATCGTTTGCTGTATCACCCTCGAAGAGCGAACTAAACGTAGTACGATCCAGCCCCGGAACGGGAATGTAACAGCCGATACGGAATACCAGAAGCAAAAGGAGCATCATATACACCTTACGTCTGATATCCTTTACTTTAAAAGCATTTATAAGTGTTTGTAACATTTTTTTCTCCGTTTGTTTTTAATTTACGTTCGGCTCGAAAAACTCGAGCGTCGCGAGAGGGGAGAAATAACGCGAACTACGGAAAACCGCTTTCGCAGGCTTTCCGTGTCACCGTTTCCTCAATTAAAGAGTGTCTGCCGTACCCTGAGCCGCTTCGATTGCTGCCTTTGCGGATGCAGAGAATTTAGCCGCTTTGACGGTAAGTGCTACTTTCAATTCGCCGTTACCGAGAACTTTAAGTCCGCAGTTATTTTTAACTTCTTTTGCGAGTCCGTTTTCCATAACGAAACCGTAATCAACAACCGTACCTGCAGGAAGTTCTGCCAAGTCCTCAACGTTTACGATTACGTAATATTTCTTTGCATTATGGTTAAAGCCTCTCTTCGGTACACGACGCGCGATAGGCATCTGACCGCCTTCAAAGCCGGGACGAACGCCACCGCCGGAACGAGCCCACTGACCTTTGTGACCCTTACCGGAAGTTTTAC
>CAZEVL010000086.1:0-3449 GCA_964515795.1 uncultured Clostridia bacterium
CCAAAATACCCATATAACCGCCCAAGCACGGCCCGCAGGTCGGCGTGGAAACGATACACCCGGCCTCAATGAAAATTTTCACCAAGCCGTTTTCCACCGCCTGCATGTAAATCTCCTGCGTGGCAGGTATCACGATGACGCGGACGCCTTTCGCAACCTTTCTGCCTTTGAGAATTTCCGCCGCCTCCGCCAAATCCTTATAATGCCCGTTGGTACACGAGCCGATAACGACTTGATCGATTTTCACTTCGCCGATTTCGTCGAACGTGCGCGTATTCTCGGGCAAATGCGGAAAAGCCACCGTCGAACGGATTTCCGATAAATTTATTTCGTACGTCGTGTCGTACACGGCGTCCTCGTCCGCTTTGTACGCCTTAAAAGCCTTGTCGGAGCGCGCCCTCACGTACGACTCCGTCTGCTCGTCCACCTCGAAAATACCGTTCTTTGCGCCCGCCTCGATTGCCATATTCGAAATGGTCAATCTGTCGTAAATAGACAGAGAACCGACGCCTTCCCCGACAAATTCCATCGACTTGTACAACGCGCCGTCCACGCCGATTTTACCGATAATATGCAAAATGACGTCCTTGCCCGACACGTACTTGTTCAATTTCCCTTTTAACGTGAACCGAATGGCGGAAGGCACCTTAAACCACGCCTTCCCCGTCGCCATACCGCACGCCATATCCGTCGAACCTACGCCCGTGGAAAACGCGCCGAGCGCACCGTACGTGCAAGTATGCGAATCCGCCCCGATTACGACGTCGCCGGGTACAACCAAGCCTTTTTCGGGAAGCAACGCATGCTCGATTCCCATCTGCCCCACGTCGTAGAAATGCGTCACGTCGTGCTGATTGCAAAACTCTCGACACATTTTACACTGCTCCGCCGCCTTAATGTCCTTATTCGGCGCAAAATGGTCCATAACCATCGTTACGTTCTCTTTATCGTAAACGCTCGTCGCGCCGAGCTTTTCAAACTCCTTAATCGCAACGGGCGAAGTGATGTCGTTCCCGAGGACTCTGTCCAAATCGACCAGAATCAACTGTCCCGCCGTCACCGACTCCGCGCCTGCGTGTGCCGCAAGAATTTTTTGCGTCATCGTCATTGCCATATTTTTCTCCTTAACGAACTCGCCGTCCGTTTCGACTTAAAAAAGTCTTTTCTCGTCGTTATCGATTGATAATCGCGCCTTTGTCCGCCGAACTTACCTGCGCCGCATAACGCTTTAAGTAACCGCTTACTTCTTTTTTCTTAATCGGCATTTCCTTTTTTCGTTTTTCGATCTCCTCGTCGGAAACGAGCAACTCGATAGAATATCTCGGAATATCGATGGCAATTCGATCTCCGTCCTTTACGTAGGCGATTACACCGCCGTTTGCCGCTTCGGGCGAAACGTGTCCTATGGACGCACCGCGCGTCGCCCCCGAAAATCTCCCGTCGGTAATCAACGCCACGTCTTTATCCAAGCCCATACCGGCAATCGCCGACGTCGGCGAGAGCATTTCTCGCATGCCCGGTCCTCCGGCAGGTCCCTCGTAGCGAATAACCACCACGTCGCCCTTTACGATCTTTCCGCCGTAAATAGCCGCAATGCATTCTTCCTCGCTCTCGAATACCTTTGCAGGTCCTTCGTGCACAAGCATTTCCGGCGCAACCGCCGCACGTTTCACCACGCACCCGTCGGGGGCAAGGTTACCTTTCAACACGGCAATACCGCCCGTTTTTCCGAAGGCGTTTTCGGGTTTTCGAATGACTTCCTCGTCCAAATTTCTCACGTCCGCAAGATTTTCTTTCATCGTCTTGCCCGTACAAGTCATGACGGAAGTATCCAGCAAGCCGAGCGTTTCCAACTCCTTCAAAACCGCTTGTACACCACCTGCCTCGTTCAGGTCCTCCATATACGTAGGGCCTGCCGGTGCGAGATGACAAAGATTCGGCGTCTTTTCGCTGATTCTATTCACTTCGTCCAAATCGAACGCCACGCCGAGCTCGTTGGCGATTGCCGGCAGATGTAGCATGCTGTTTGTCGAACAACCGAGTGCCATGTCTGCGGTAACGGCGTTTTTTATCGCAGCCGCCGTCATAATATCGCGCGGACGAATATTCTTTTTCACCAATTCCATAACCTGCATGCCTGCATGTTTCGCGAGCTCTATACGCGCGGAATACACCGCAGGAATCGTGCCGTTTCCGCGCAATCCCATACCGAGAACTTCCGTAAGACAATTCATGGAATTCGCCGTATACATACCCGAACAAGAACCGCAAGTCGGGCAGACTTTTCTTTCGAATTCCGTCAACTCCGCCTCGTCGATTTTACCTGCCTTATACGCACCGACCGCCTCGAACATACTCGACAACGAACGTTTTTTTCCGTTCACGCGCCCTGCGAGCATCGGACCTCCCGAAACGAATACGGTGGGAATATTCAGTCTCGCCGCCGCCATCAACAGTCCGGGAACGTTCTTGTCGCAATTCGGTATCATGACCAAACCGTCGAACCCGTGCGCCAATACCATCGCTTCCGTGGAATCGGCGATGAGATCGCGCGTCACGAGGGAATATTTCATGCCCGTATGTCCCATCGCAATCCCGTCGCAAACGGTAATCGCGGGGAACATGATCGGCGTACCTCCCGACATCGCGACGCCGAGTTTCACCGCCTGCGCGATTTTATCCAAGTTCGTATGCCCCGGCACGATTTCGTTATACGAGCATACAACGCCGATGAGCGGCCGAGCCTGCTCCTCTTCCGTCAACCCCAGCGCGTGATAGAGCGACCTATGCGGCGCGTTATGAAATCCGTCTACTATATCTTCTTTAACCATACTTTTCTCCCGTTTCGGTCGTTTGCCGACCCGAGGAAGCACACTTCGACGCAACCACGGGCGGCTTGTTTATAAAAATCCTCGTTTTAGTTGTTGATAAACTTTTCTTCGTCCGCCCAACTGTACAGTTTGCGGATCTCTTTGCCGACCGTTTCGGAAGGATGTTCCGCCGCGCGTTTTCTCATCGCATTGAAATGCACCTGCGCGCCTGCGTCGGACATATCCAAAAGGAAATCTTTCGCAAACGTTCCGTCTTGAATGTCTTGCAAAACTTTCTTCATCGTCTTTTTCGTTTCCTCGGTGATAATCTTCGGTCCCGTCACGTAATCGCCGTATTCCGCCGTGTTGGAAATGGAATAGCGCATACCCTCGAAGCCGCTCTGATAAATCAAATCGACAATCAACTTCATTTCGTGAATGCATTCGAAATATGCGTTTCTGGGGTCGTAACCCGCCTCGACGAGCGTCTCGAAGCCTGCCTGCATCAACGCGCAAACGCCGCCGCAAAGCACTGCCTGTTCCCCGAACAAATCGGTTTCCGTTTCCGTGCGGAACGTCGTTTCCAAAACGCCCGCTCTCGCGCCGCCGATCCCTGCCGCATACGCAAGACCGATATCC
>CAZEVL010000087.1:0-3267 GCA_964515795.1 uncultured Clostridia bacterium
TTCATAATTAAAATTTTTTCCTAAAAACAGTCTCATATGTTTGACAAACCTACAGTGGGAATATTTTTTTGAAGGAAAAATGCGGCTACCGTGTGCGGATTGAAAGTATTTTATACGCAAATGCGGCGTACAGGTACGCGTTGAATGACGGAGCGGTTGAAAGCGGACTTTATAAAAAACGCAAAAAATCGCGGAAGAGCGAGTCGATTGCGCTTGACAAGTTCGTTCGGAGGGTGTATAATAAAGCGTACTATAAAGAATACGAAAGGCGTTTTTTACGGTACGTACGTAAAAACGCCGTTTTTATTTTTGTGGTTCGTAATAGCGATGAAAAGGAGAACGTATCAATATGCTTACATCTATTTGCGGTATCAACTGGGGTGACGAAGGTAAGGGCAGAATGGTGGACCTTTTGTCCGAAAAATTCGATATCGTTTGTCGTTATCAAGGCGGCAACAATGCCGGACATACGGTCATTAACGAGCGCGGTAAATTTATCTTGAATCTGTTGCCTTCGGGCATTTTGCGCGAGGACGTCGTCAACGTTATGGGTCCCGGTATGGTTGTGGATATCAAGCATCTCTGCGGGGAAATAGCGAAGCTTCGGGAGGCGGGGATTCGTATCACTCCCGATAACTTGAAAATTTCAGATCGCGCGGTGATTACGATGCCGTATAACGTTTTGCAGGATTGTTTGGAAGAGGATCGTTTGGCAGGGAAAAAGTTCGGCTCTACCCGTCGCGGTATCGCGCCCGTATATGCCGATAAATATTTCAAAAAAGCCTTCCGCATGGGCGAGCTTTTGTCTACCGAACGCCTTTATAAGCGCGTTGCGGACATCGTGGAATGGAAAAATCTTACGGTTGTAGGCGGTTATCATGCAGAGCCCGTAAAAACGGAGGATATGATTGCGTATTTCGAGGAATTCGGTAAACAGCTTGCGCCGTTCGTTTGCGACGTCGGGTTGTATTTGACGGAAGCGCATAAGCAGGGTAAAAACATTATGTTTGAGGCGCAGCTCGGCGCGATGCGCGATATCGATTTCGGTATCCACCCCTATACGTCTTCTTCTTCGACGATTGCGGCGTATGCGCCTATCGGGGCAGGTGTTCCGCAGCTTCAACTCGACAATTCCGTCGGAATTATGAAGGCGTATTCCACTTGTGTGGGAGAAGGACCTTTCACCGCGGAATATTTCGACGAGAAAGCAAAAAAACTGCGCGATCTCGGCGGCGAGTACGGCGCGGCGACGGGCAGACCTCGCAGAGTCGGACCGTTCGATATCGTGGCTTCCCGTTACGGAATTCGTTGTCAAGGCGCAACGGAAATCGCACTTACGAAAATGGACGTGCTGTCGGCGTATGAAGAAATCGAGGTGTGCGTCGCATACGAGTTGAACGGACAAATTTTGCACGAATTCCCGTTTGTGGACGTATTGGACGAATGTAAACCCGTCTTTAAGACCGTGAGGGGGTGGAATTGCGATATTTCCAAGTGCCGCAAGAAGGAAGATTTGCCTAAGGAAGCGCTGGAATACGTTCGATATTTGGAAGAAGCCTGCGAATGTAAAATCAAATACGTTTCGGTCGGGGCGGAACGCGACGCGTATATCGAAATGTATTAAGGCAACGTACGTTGCGTCGAGTTTTGCTTTTTGTAAAACTATAAAAATTTTGAATAATTTCTATTAAAAATTTCGAATTACCTTTTGTACACGAGCGCTTGAAAAATTCGCTCGTGTATGTTATAATATCAACGAATTTTTGAAAAAGAGGTATGTATATGAGTATTCGAGTCGGTATTTACGGCTATGGTAATCTGGGAAGAGGGGTCGAGCTTGCTCTCCGCCAAAATTCCGATATGGAAACGGTCGGGGTTTTTACGCGTCGAGATCCGAAAACGGTTCGGACGTTGACTGGTATTCCCGTTTTCTGCGCGGAAGAAGCCGAGAACATGCAGGATAAAATCGACGTGATGATTCTCTGCGGCGGCAGTGCGACGGATTTGCCGCAACAAACGCCGTATATAGCACGATATTTCAACGTCGTGGACAGTTTCGATACCCACGCAAAGATTCCGGAACACGTCGCCAACGTGGATAAAGCGGCGAAAAAAGCGGGAAAGACGGCTCTCGTTTCCGCCGGCTGGGATCCCGGTCTGTTTTCGCTTGCAAGGCTGTATGCCGGTGCCGTTTTGACAAACGGTAAGGACTACACGTTTTGGGGAAAGGGCGTCAGCCAGGGGCATTCGGACGCGGTGCGGCGCATCGAGGGTGTTTTGGACGCCAAACAGTACACCATTCCCGTAGAGTCGGCGTTGGAAGCCGTTCGAGGAGGGAAAAATCCCGAACTTTCCACCGATCAAAAACATACGAGAGAATGTTTTGTCGTCGCCGCGGAGGGCGCGGATAAAGCGCGTATCGAACGGGAGATAAAAACGATGCCGAACTATTTTGCGGACTATCGCACGACGGTGCATTTCGTTTCTCAGGAGGAGTTAAACGAAAAACACGGCGGACTTCCGCACGGCGGCAGAGTGATTCGCAGCGGCGTTACGGGTTTGAACGGGGAACATAAGCACGTTGTGGAATATTCCTTAAAGTTGGGTTCCAATCCCGAATTCACGGCGAGCGTGCTCGTTGCCTGTGCGAGAGCGGTATTCCGTATGAACGGCGAGGGGAACGTCGGCTGCAAGACGTTGTTCGACGTGCCGCCCGTTTATCTTGCCGCGGAGAGTCGCGAAGAGGCCATAAAGCACTTGTTGTGAGCGAAGTTGCGTTTTTAGGAAGAGAAACGTATCGGAAGAAGTGTACGTCTTTTTTGTGGAAGTCCTTTTTCGCTCGAACGCGCGAATTAAAAAACAATATAAAAAATATAAGTGAAAAGCCTTTCGAACATGCTTGTTCGAAAGGCTTTTATCGTGCTTGTTAATACTCGCATAATCCCAAAATGTAATCGGATTTCACGTCCAACAGCTTGCAGAGCTTTGCCAACGTGTCGAGTGCGGGAAATACATTTTGTTTCATATATTTCGATATCGTTTGAGGCGAAACGCCTATCGCGACGGCAATTTCCTTTTGACTATACGTTGAATTCTTAATGCATTCCCTTAAACGAGTTTGAATATTGGCTAAGTCCATACGATTTTCTGTTGCTCCCCATTATAAATCTATAAAAATTATCGCATAATATACGATTTATTGCTTGACAATCGCATATTAGGTGATTTATAATAGAGTCATAAATCGTGAAAAACGATGGAACAGAG
>CAZEVL010000088.1:0-3192 GCA_964515795.1 uncultured Clostridia bacterium
CCCATTTCGCTTGCCATTTACTTTCTACGGATTTCATATCCATCATAAAATAAAAACCTCCGAAAATACGCCGCAACCGCGGCGGAATTGTTTTATATGCTTTCGTAACGGTATCATTATAGAACATTTTTTTTAACAAGTCAAGCAAATAACGGCGGACATAAGACAAGGAAATTGCGAATTCCGATAAATAATTTTTTCTTTCGCGCATACAATAATGATGTGGAAGAGATAACGATCACGCAGAACGGCTACGACAGCCTTTATATGTCTTATATATATGGAAAAATACGGGAACGCTTTTCTTTTCTCCCGTCGAGTTGTTCGATGCGTTGCGACGGGGCGCAAACGACGATTGATTTTTGCACGGAGGCGGCGTATTGTCCGTACGTACGGAAATTTGCGGAAGAAAACATGGCGGACGTCGTCGCGGTCGGTTATAAATACGCTTTTTTCGAAAAAAAACTGAAACTTCCGTTTTTGTCCGCATTGCAGAAACGCTTGTTGATCACGGCGCTCGTGGCGGCGGACTATCGAGAAGACAGGGCTTATGCCTTGCGCCGTTTTCACGGGCAGACGAAGTATTGTTTGGACGGCGTATTCCATTTTCGCCTGCGAGAGTTGGTAAAACGTTGGGAGGGAATTTCGGAATACGTCCCTACGGATATGAGCGAAGCGTCTTTGGACGGATTCGTGGAGTTTTTGACGGAGGACGGGGACGGAAAACTTTTTTTGAAAGGCGGAAAAGCATACGGGGAGGATTATCGTCCGCTATCGAAAAGCCTGTTGACGGGTGTGGAATCGCAGGTGGGGGAAATTTTGCTCGGCGGCGCGCGACAGGTGTATTGTTTCGGGGCGGTGGACGGAGAAACGAAAACGTTTTTGAAAAAATATTACGGAGCAAACGCGGTTTTTTGTTGAAAAACGTTTGACAAACGCGTGGGAAAGCGTTACAATAGAATGGTAAAGACAAGTAGCGTCGTTTTTGCGTTTTACAGAGAATCCGTTCTTAGGCTGTGAAACGGGTATGCGCGGACGAAGGCGAAACCGCTTTACGGGTCTGTGAAATTCCAATAGAAAAAAAGCGGTCGCATGAACCATGCGGCAATTAAGGTGGAACCGCGCAACTTTTTGCGTCCTTAAACTTCTTTTTACGGGAGTTTTTGGACGTTATTTTTTTGTAAATCGTAAAACCCATAACATTTTGTAAAAAAATTATTATTACGAACGGAGGAATATTATGAACGTTATTCTCAAAAACGGCGATGCGTTGCAAATCGAAGAAAACGCAACCGCTATGGCGGCGGCAACCGCTATTTCCGAAGGCTTGGCGAGAAACGCCGTTTGCGCGAAAGTAAACGGGGAACTCGTGGACCTTTCTCACGTATTGAAGGACGGGGATTCTTTGGAAATCGTCACGATGAAGGACAAGGAGGGATTGCACGTGTATCGCCACACTTGCGCACACGTTTTGGCGCAGGCGTTGAAGACCGTCTATCCTACTTGCAAACTTGCCATCGGACCCGTTATCGACAACGGTTATTATTACGATATCGATTTCGTCACGCCTATCACGCAGGCGGATCTTGCGAAAGTAGAGCAGGAAATGCAAAAAATCATTAAGAGCAACTTGCCTATCGAACGTTTCGAATTGCCGAGAGAAGAAGCCGTTGCGTTGATGGACGGATATTCGGAAAATTATAAAGTGGAACTTATCGAAGACCTTCCCGAAGACGCGGTAATTTCTTTCTATAAACAAGGCAACTTTACCGATCTTTGCCGCGGACCGCACCTCCCTTCCACGGGCAAAATCAAGGCGTTCAAGCTTACGAGTATCGCAGGCGCGTATTGGAGAGGCGACGAGCATAATAAGATGCTTACCCGTATCTACGGTACGGCGTTTGCGAAGAAAGACGAAATGGACGCATACTTTACGATGCTCGAAGAAGCAAAGAAGCGCGACCATACGAAACTCGGGAAGGAATTAAAGCTTTTCGCGATTATGAACGAAGGAAAAGGCTTGCCTTTCTTCTTGCCTAACGGTATGATTTTGAAAAATACGCTCGTAGAATATTGGCGTCAAATCCATACGAGAGAAAACTACGTGGAAATTCAAACGCCCATTATGCTGAATCGTACCCTTTGGGAAACGTCCGGGCATTGGTTCCATTATCGCGACAATATGTACACAACGAAAGTGGACGACGAAGATTTTGCGATTAAGCCGATGAATTGCCCCGGAAGTATTTTGGTTTATAAAAACGAACCGCACAGCTATAAAGATTTACCGATTCGTATGGGCGAACTCGGTCTTGTGCATCGTCACGAAAAATCCGGACAGCTGCACGGCTTGTTCCGCGTGCGTTGCTTTACGCAGGACGACGCGCATATCTTTATGACGAGAGAGCAAATCAAGAGCGAGATTAAGGACGTTGTGAAGCTCATCAACGAAGTGTATACGTTGTTCGGGTTTAAGTACCACGTGGAACTTTCCACGCGTCCGGAAGACAGCATGGGCAGCGACGAGGATTGGAACGTAGCCACCGAGGCATTGCGCGACGCGTTGAACGATTTGGGATTCGATTATGTCGTCAACGAAGGCGACGGTGCGTTCTACGGACCTAAAATCGACTTCCATTTGGAAGACTCCATCGGAAGAACGTGGCAATGCGGTACGATTCAGCTCGATTTCCAGCTTCCTCAGCGTTTCGAAATGGAATACGTCGGCGAGGACGGCAACAAACATCAACCTATTATGGTACACCGCGTCGTATTCGGTTCTATCGAACGTTTCATCGGTATCCTTATCGAACATTATGCAGGGAAGTTCCCCGTATGGCTTTCGCCCGTGCAGGTTAAAATTTTGCCTATTACGGACAGACAGCTTGATTATGCGAAGTCGTTGCAGGCGCAGATGAAAGAATGCGGTATTCGCGTCGAGGTAGACGATCGCAGCGAAAAGATCGGTTACAAAATCCGCGAAGCGCAAATGGAAAAAGTACCGTATATGCTTGTTATCGGCGATAAGGAAATGGAAGCGGGGCAAGTGGCGGTTCGTCGTCGCGATCAAGGCGATATGGGCGCAGTGATTGCGAAGGACTTTATCGAAACCGTGCTTGCCGATATCGCAAACAAGACGGTGTTTTAAGAAAAAATAAAAAAAGTTTCGTATATGTCAAGAGTTTATGCGAA
>CAZEVL010000089.1:0-3167 GCA_964515795.1 uncultured Clostridia bacterium
CAAACTCCAATTTTGTAAGCGCAACATACTCTAATTTCTCTCCAATCTGTTTTTCTTCACCTACGGCTTTTTTCTTTCTTGTAAGTGTTATTGCTCGCTTAGCATAGACATCGGGACTACGCCTGAAACAGCCGTCCCTACGCACTCAAAAAAACGTGAAAGCCGTCAATAATCCTATTCTGCCTATATTATATCACAAAACTTTTCCTTTTTCTTGTCCGATTATATCAAAAACTTGTAATATTCTATGACTTTTTACCCGATATCGTTTTTTAATTGTCGATTTCTACCAAATTTCCGATTTTACGCTTGACTTGTTTCCCATGCCGTGCTATACTTGTTTTATGAAAATAAAACCCGCAACGCCTCATTTCGAGTCGATTAAAAAAATTACGAAAGCCACTTTACGGCAATCCAGCCCCTACCCGAAGGCAAAAGCCGCGTTCAACTGGATGAACGTGGATTTTCCCTATCCGCACACGCACACGCATTGGGAACTGCTCGTCATGCTCAAAGGGCAACTTTTACACACCATCAACGACACGACGAAATTGGTAGAAAAGGGCTATGCGTATCTAATACGCCCGTCCGATTGTCATAAGCTGATTTACGCAACCGAAGACAAAGACGTCGAATACATCAACTTCACCATCACCAACGAAGCGATTTCCGCCATTTTCGAATTGTACAACGGCTTTTTCGACTTTACCGACGAAGGGATTCCGCTATCTTTCCGACTTGCCCCCGCAATCGCCGACGAAATTATGCAGCAGGCATTGTCCACGCAATCGGAAGCGCAACAACTCTACGAGAGCTCTTCACTGCTCTTGATTCATCAACTGATTACGATATTTTTATCGCAAAAATTGAATATGAACGACGCCTATCCCGCATGGCTGAACGAGTTTTTAACTTACCTGCACAAACCGAAATGTTTCAAAATGAGCGTGGAACAGTTGGCGGAACACACTGCGTACTCCTACTCGCATTTATCCCGTCTGTTCAAACAATATCTGGGAAAGACTCTCGTCGAATATCTAAACGAAACGAAAATCACCTACGCGAAACGATTGTTGCGCACGACTTCGAAATCTATTTTGGATATATCTTTGGACTTGGGATTTAACAGCGTAAGCTCGCTCAACCATAAGTTCAAGGAAGCCACCTCTTTGACGCCGATGCAATATCGCAAAAAACATAAATACGTCAAATAAGCCGAAAAAGCAAAGCCGCACGACTTTGCTTTTTCTCTATTTTATCGAGCTTAACGAAAACGCACGTTTATTCCGTCGGTTCTACGCAAAAACGTAACGCTTCTCGCGGCGTATACGCAAAATTCGTCGCGCCGTGTTCCCTTAAAAATTCTTTATCCTTAAAGCCCCACGTCACCGACAAGCAATACCCCGAAGCATTGCGCGCCGTCTGAATATCCACCTCGGAATCCCCGACGTAAAGCGTTTTTTCTTCGAATATACCCGACCGTTCCAAAATTCGGAGCAAGCTGTCCGGCGCAGGTTTTTTGCGTATCCCTGCCGCTTCGTTTTCCCCGACGACGAAATCGAACACATTCGGAAAATAAATTTCCGCCAATCGTTTCACGGCAAAATCCGCCTTATTGGAAAGAAGCGCAAGCTTTTTCCCTCGCGCCTTCAATTCGAACAACAGCTCCGGAACACCGTCGTAAGGGCGGGTACGATCGGCACAATGTGCCGCGTAATATTTCTTAAACGCCGCCAAAATCACCCCGAAATCCGCGCGCACTCCCCCGACCGCACGCTGCATAAGCTTCGTTATCCCGTTGCCGACGAAAGCACGAACTTCCGCTTTCGCACGCAACGGTAAGCCGAACGCCGATAAAGCGGCATTCACCGACGCGTGTAAATCGTCCAACGTATCTAAAAGCGTTCCGTCCAAATCAAACACAATCAACTCGTACATGGTATGCCCGTTTCCTTATATTTGTCCCTTTTCTAAAACGTTATTCAAGGAATATTCCTTACTGATTTCCTGCAAAATTCCGCTCGACGAATAACTGTAAACACCGTCTAAGCCGTAAATCAAATGCTCGCAAAACAGAACGTTTTGCATACTGCACAGCAGCTGTAATTTTCTCGTCACGATATCGTCCTCGTGCGACGGCGCGGCTTTTCCCAACGGATGATTATGTACCAAAACGACGCCGCTCGGCTTCTTATTCGCCAATAAACTCGCCAACGATTCCCCGGAAACTTCGACGGAGAATAAACTTCCTTCCGAAAAACGCTCCCTATCGAAAATTTCTCCGCCGTCCGTCATGAAATACAAATCCATCACTTCGCGTTTGACGTTGCCGTACTTTTTCTTTACGTAGCCGATAAATTGTTGCGGTCGATATTCGAACGGGAATTCCTCTTCTTTCTCCTCGTAATACTTTTCGTAGAAAATCCCGATACAGCGCAAATACGAGGCGACTCGCTCCCCGATTCCGTGCACCGTTTGAAGTTCCTCTACGGAAGCGGCAAACACGCCTTTTATCGTCTTAAACCGAGCCAACAGCCTATGCGCCAAGTCATTGGTATTTCGCCTCGGAATTGCGTTAAAAAGTAGAATTTCCAATATTTCGTGGTCAAGCAAAACGCCTTTGTCCAGTTTTTGGATTATTCTCGCCCTATGTCCGTCGTGTTCCGACATTCTCGATCCCCTTTGCGTTTTTTAACATTTTAACATACTTTTCCGAAAATGTCAAAAGCTATGGCTTAAAAAAAATATTTTTTTGCCTTACACCCTCTATTTTGTTTACGAAATCCGACAAATCGTGTATAATAATAGTATGCGGAACGTTCCGCGTAAAACTATAAGGCAGGAATTTATCATGGCACACAAAATGGAAAACTATTTCGACGACGTCGTTCGCTCCGTCGCGGAGATTTTGAAATACGATTCGTCCTTAAAGCCCGCCGAGGACGGCTACCCGTTCGGGAAAGAAACGGCGGACTGTTTACAATACTTCCTTTCCCTCGCGGAAAAAATGGGTTTTGAAACGCACAACTACGACAACTACGTCGGCGAAGTCGTTTTCGGCGAAGGCAAAGAGTTTGCCGTTTTGGCACACCTCGACGTAGTGCCGGCAGGGAACGGCTGGAAATATCCCCCCTTCGGCGGCGTCATCAACGACGACGTTTCCGACG
>CAZEVL010000090.1:0-3135 GCA_964515795.1 uncultured Clostridia bacterium
TCCGACATTTTCTGTCCGTATAAATGTCGCTCGATTCCCAGCACTCGATTGACATGCGGAGATCCGTCGAACCACTTTTCGAGACAAGGGAGAAAATCGGGCGAGGATTCTTTTTTGCCGTATACGCCGATAATATAAAGTTTTTCGACAATCGATTCGTATACATCGTTATGCATAAAATAATCCTGACACCGCTCGTTAAACGTAAAATACAGTGACGACGGATTACCGCAATACATCGGAACAACGAAAATCACTTGATCGAAGCGCAACATTTCATCGTACAATCCATAAACATCGTCTGCACGGTATTTGCACTCTCCGTTAAAACATTCATAATCGCAATCGGAACAAGCGTGTGTATTCAAATCGCGGAAGTGAACGATTTTATCGTCCGCATCCGCCACATAACGCGCAATTCGATCGCAATTTCCGTTTTTCCTACCCGAAAAAGCGATTATCAATTTCATATATTCGCACTTTCCCTTTTCATAATATACCTGCTGCCGCTCACTTCTTCCACGACCGTAAAACCCAGACGTTTATAGAGCGCAACCGCTCTTTCGTTTTTGATAAACACATACAGCATAACCGCCTCGTCGACCGACGAGCAGCATTTCTCGATTATCCCCGAGCCGATACCCTTGTTTCGATATTTCGGGAAAATATACAAATCGTCCAATTCGTATTCCCCGTCTTGATTTTTATAAAAATGATAATACCCGACTTTTTCGTCGTTTTCATAAACGGTAGTATATTCCTCGATACTTTTTTCTATCTTACGACGAACCCAAGCCAAAACTTTTTCGTAGTCGATTTTTTCGACATCTTCATAATCGTCGATCAACCGTTTATTAAACCGAAAAATTTGCTCGACATCCGTCAAATCGGCACACTTATAAATCATTCCCAACCGAATCCTCCTTGCCCCCAATCGGCAATACGCCGTTTTCCTTTAAGTAGTCTTCCAAAATCTGCGCAGCCAACGCCGCGACGTCGCCGCAAGCACGTTTTTTGTAATATTGTTCCGTACGAGCTTCCGCTTCACCGCCAACTTCGACGGGAACATTCATTTTTGCCAAAAGATCCGCACAAATCAGACTCCCTGCCGCCTTTTGAAACCGAGAGCAAAGTTCCTGCATAATCGCGTACGTGCGTTTCTTGTTTTCCGAGGAAATCTCCTCTTTCGCGAATACCATTCCCACGACAGCCGCCATACCGCTCACCGTTCCGCAAGTGAGGCGCAAACGGCTCAAACCGCCGCCGTACGGGAGCATAATTTTCGTAATCGTCCCCTCGTCCAAGCCCATTACGTCCGAAAACGCCAATGCGACCGCCTGCGAACACGCATATCCTTTCAAGAAATTCTCTTTTGCCCTTTCTGCCCTTGACATTTTTCGCTCCTTTTGTTATAATATGTTTATTATAACAGATTTCGAAAGAAAAAACAACCGTTAGAAGGAGAAAAAAACTATGATCGGTGCAGTCATCGCCATGCAAAGCGAAGCAGACGTTTTACTCGACGAAATGCAAATCGAACAAACGGTTTGCCTCAGCGAAAAATCCGTCCATATCGGCACGGCATACGGCAAAAAAATCGCATTGTGCGTATGCGGAGTCGGCAAAGTCAACGCCGCCTTGGGCGCGCAAATTTTAATCGACAAATGGCAAGCGGATACATTGCTCAACTTCGGCGTCGCCGGCGGTTTGAATAAAAATACCGAATTGTGCGCCGTCTATCAAATCGAATCGGCAACGCAATTCGATTTCGACCTCGTGCAAATCAACGGCACGAAGATAGGAACGCTCAACGAATACAAGGAAAATTATTTGCGCGTAAACGAGCTTCCCGTGCAACTTCCCAAGCGTAAACTCGGAACAGCCGACCGTTTCAACGACGAACCGCGCGATTATAAACTGCTCACGGAAGAATTAAACGCAGACATTCGAGATATGGAAGGCGCGGCGGTCGTTCAGGCAGCACACGCTGCAAAACTGCCCGTATATATGGTCAAAGCCATTTCCGACGTAGCCGGCAGCGGCAGCACGACCGAACAATTCTTACAAAACAGAGATCGCGCTTTGACAAACCTGAAAGCGACCCTCCCCCGTATTTTCGAAAATTTATAAGGTATTTATATGGTAGATTTAGGAGATTGGAACGAACGGCTTGCACCGTTGTTCGCGGACGAACGCTATCTGAAAATTCGAAAATTTTTAATCGAAGAATACAGCAATCACGTCGTATATCCCGATATGTACGATTTGTTTAATTGTTTCAAGTACACGCAATTCTCCGATTTGAAAGTCGTGTTACTCGGGCAAGACCCCTATCACAACGTAGGACAGGCGCACGGACTGTGCTTCTCCGTTAAAGAAGGCGTCCCGAAGCCGCCCTCGCTCGAAAACATCTTCAAAGAATTGAAATGCGATTTAGGCTACGAGCCGCCGAAAAACGGCACGCTCACGAAATGGGCAAAAGAAGGCGTACTTCTTATGAACACTTCTTTAACCGTACGGGAACATCAGGCAAACTCGCATTCCAAATGCGGTTGGGCTTGGTTCACGGACAGCGTTATAAAACTTATTTCCGAACAAAAAGAACACGTCGTTTTCATTCTTTGGGGCGGAAACGCAAGAAGCAAAAAAAGCCTCGTCGACACGTCGAAACATTTCGTTTTGGAATGCGCGCATCCGTCGCCGCTCTCGGCGTACAACGGATTTTTCGGTTGCAAACACTTCTCG
This sequence comes from uncultured Clostridia bacterium, assembly GCA_964515795.1. Lineage (GTDB taxonomy): Bacteria > Bacillota > Clostridia > Christensenellales > Borkfalkiaceae > Scatosoma. Next base: position 2,746 of record CAZEVL010000090.1, read on the forward strand.
AAGACCAATGAATATCTGACCCGATACGGCTTAAAAGCCATAGACTGGAACTTAACCGACTGAGTCGGAAAAACCCCGTCCGCATCGAAGCCGGGTGGTCGTAAAACAGTACGGCGTGACCGAAACGCGGAAAGCCAAATGGAATGGGCACGGCAGATGAACGCTTGCAAGGCACTTATCAGAAGCCATCGCGAAGTTTGAATTGAGTTATGATTGATACCGAGACCGCTCGGACGAAAAATGTTCGGGCGGTTCTTGTGTAGGCGGTAGATTTCTTCATAATTTTCCGTCATACTTTGTTACGTTTAATAGCAAAAAAATGAACTAATAGGAGAAAAAATAGGATGATACATTTAGTTGATGTGAACGAAGAAAACTGGCTTGACATTA
>CAZEVL010000091.1:0-3115 GCA_964515795.1 uncultured Clostridia bacterium
AGAAAAGATACGGTATGTAACGGAAAAACCGAAAGGGCTTTAAGAAATCGCTTCTTAAAGCCTTCTTTTTTACAAAACTTTCGGTAAAAATATACGTTTTGACGATATTCGTCGAAAATTTCGGTTATATATAATCGAATACAATCGTATTCGGCATACGAAAAGAGGAGCAAAGTATGAAACAGAAAAAGACGACGCCCGTCCGCACTTCAATCGGCGGTCAGGCGGTTATGGAAGGGGTAATGATGCGCGGCAATCGCTCTATGGCGACCGCGGTTCGCGCCCCCGACGGCGATATTCAAATCGAATCGGAGCGTTTGACGCCTCCCGAACAGCGCAGCAAATTTTCCCGCTTGCCGTTTGTCCGCGGCGTATTGAATTTTATTTCCTCGCTCAAAGACGGCAATCGCGTATTGTTGCGCAGTGCGGACGTCGCTATGCCCGAGGATGAGGATAAGGAACAGACCAAGGCGGAGAAATGGCTCGAAGAGGAGAAGAAAATTCATTTGGGCGATATTTTCAACGGGGTGGCAACCGTACTCGGCGTCGTGTTGGCGTTGGCGATTTTTATCGCTCTGCCGCAATGGCTTACGGGCTTTTTACCGTTCGACAAAGCGGACTTGGGCTGGGAAGGCGTGTGGTTCAATCTTTGCGAAGGCGGGATCCGACTGTTGATTTTCATAGTGTACATTTTTTTGATTTCGCTGTTGCCGTCGATGAAACGAGTTTTTATGTGCCACGGAGCGGAGCATAAAACCATCACCTGTTACGAAAAAGGCGAAACGTTGACGGTCGAAAACGTACGTAAATGTTCGCGCGTGCACGATCGTTGCGGCACGACGTTCTTGTTTTTGACGATGATCGTCAGTATTTTGGTGTTTTCCGTCGCAAACGTCATCGTCGGCAGATGGTTGTATACCGAGAACGATGCGTTGAACGGCATTATTCGTTTTGTGTTCAAATTGTTGCTTTTGCCCGTCGTGGCAGGCGTGTCCTATGAAATTTTACGTTTGCTTTCCAAAACGCGCAGTAAGCTTTTCTATATTTTTAAGCTCCCCGGTTTGTTGTTGCAAAAACTGACGACGAAAGAGCCGGAGGACGGCATGATCGAATGCGCGATTGCCGCTTTTGAAACGGTCTTGAAAATGGACGCCGACCCGACCGTGCCGGAACGAGTCTTTGCGACGGCAGGCAAAATGACGGCTCTGTTGCAAAATACGAAAAAACGATTTGCAAGCTGTTCCGTGGACGAGGACGAGGCGGAATGGATTTTCGCGCTTTGCATGGATATCCCCAAGAGCGCGGTTTCCACGACGGAGGCGTTCGTTCGGACGGCGAAAGCGAAGGAAATCATCAAGATCGCGGACGAGCGTATGACGGGCAGACCGCTCTGGTATATTTTCGGCGATACGGATTTTTGCGGCTATAAAATCAAGGTTGACGAGCGCGTGTTGATTCCTCGTCCAGAAACGGAAGAAATGGCGATGATGGTTGTGGGCATGGCGGAAGAAAATTGCAACGTTCTCGACCTTTGCACGGGGAGCGGCGCAATCGCAATCGCCGTCTATAAAGAACTTGAAAAGGCTGGCAAGAAGCCGAAAGTAACGGCTACGGACGTCAGCGAAGCCGCGTTGGAGCTCGCCAAAGAGAACGCCGCGGAAAACAACGCGGATATTCTGTTCGTGCAGGCGGATTTGTTCGAACGTATTCGAGGCAGATTCGACGTCATCGTTACCAATCCGCCCTATATCCCGACGCAGGAGATCGGAAAATTGCAACGCGAAGTCCGTAAATTCGAACCGCACCTCGCGTTGGACGGCGGCGACGACGGATTGGATTTTTACCGTCGTATTGCGGCGGAAGCGAAAAAGTATCTCGTCCGCGGCGGCACGCTCGTCATGGAAGTGGGCGAAGGACAGGCGGAAGACGTCGCAAAACTTTTCACGGGCGACGTCTATACAATCATCGGTCAAGATTTCAACGGCGTCAATCGTTACGTGAAAATCATAATGTAAACGGGAGGGCACGTCGATGCTGAAAAAACTTGCGGACATCAAAACACGTTACGACTTTTTATCCGAACGGCTTGCCGATCCGTCGGTCATCGCGGACATGGGTACGTGGCAACGCTATTCTAAGGAACAAGCCGACCTCACCGAAACGGTGGAAAAATACGACGAATATCTCGCGACGGAACGCGAAATGACGGACGCGTTTGCACTGTCGGAAACGGAAACGGACGCGGAAATGAAAAAATTACTCACCGACGAAGGCTACGCCTGCAAGGAAAAGCTTGCGGAGCTTTTGGGCGAACTGAAAATCCTGCTCTTGCCTAAGGACAAGAACGACGAACGCGGCTGTATTTTGGAAGTCCGCGCAGGTACGGGCGGCGAGGAAGCGGCTCTTTTCGCTGCGGAGCTTTGTCGCATGTATCAAAATTATTGTGCGGCGCATCGTTTGCGACTGGAAGAAATCGATCTCAACGCCACGGAACTCGGCGGCGTGAAAGAAGCCGTCTACAACGTCGTCGGCAACGGCGCGTATAAATTATTGAAATACGAGAGCGGCGTTCACCGCGTTCAACGCGTACCTGCTACCGAGACGCAGGGTAGAATCCACACTTCCGCGGCAACCGTGGCGGTACTTCCGGAGGCGGAAGAAGTCGAGGTGGAAATCAACGATAAGGATATTCGTATCGATATATTCCATTCGGGCGGAGCAGGCGGACAAAACGTCAATAAAGTGGCTTCGGCGGTGCGTATCACGCATTTCCCGACGGGCATAGTGGTTACTTGCCAGGACGAGCGTTCGCAGTTAAAGAATAAGGAACGAGCATTCAAAGTCTTGCGTTCGAGGGTGTACGATTATTACAATAGCCAAAACGCGCGCGCACGCGAGGAAAATCGTCGTAGCATGGTCGGTTCCGGGGACCGTAGCGAGCGTATTCGTACCTACAATTTCCCGCAGAGCCGTGTGACCGATCATCGAATCGGACTTAGTCAATACAATTTGGAAGCATTTTTATCGGGAGAGATCGATTCTATGGTCGAAGCTTTGGCGATTGCGGATCGCGAAGCCCTTCTCGCCTCCTCGGAAAACTGATTTCCCCGAAAAA
>CAZEVL010000092.1:0-3078 GCA_964515795.1 uncultured Clostridia bacterium
CGCAAAGAAACGTCGCGAAGAAGCTCCTTATACAATCTGTCGCGGAGCTGTCTGCTCGTTACGAATTTTCCTTCTCGACCGGCAAAAGGGCTGTCGTTGACGGAAAAAGTCATCTCCACCGTGGGTTCTTCGATTTTCACGAACTGCACGGGTTCTACCGCCGTCGGTTCGCAAACGGTATCCCCGATGTTCAAACCGTCGATACCCGAAAATACCACGATGTCCCCTGCTTTCGCTTCGGGAACGGAAACTCTTTCCAAGCCCTCGATTTGATACAAATTGGCGATTTTGCAATTCGTACGGACTTTTTTATCGTTGTAGTTGCAAACGGAAACGGGCTCGTTTGCGCGAATTACGCCGCGTTCGATTCTACCGATACCGATACGACCTACAAACTCGTTATAGTCGATGCAGGAAACGAGAAGTTGTCCCGCGCCGTCTACGTCCATGTCCATGGGCGGAATAGTTTCCAAAATCGTATCGAACAAAGGATTAAGGTTGGGTTCTTGTTTATCCGGCGTCAACGAAGCCGTACCCTGACGACCGCAACAATAGACGATCGGGCTTTCGAGTTGTTCGTCCGTCGCGTCCAGCTCCATCATCAAAAGCTGCATTTCTTCCACGACTTCCGCGATACGCGCGTCGGGGCGGTCTACTTTGTTGATGACGACAATCATCTTCAAACCGAGTTCCAACGCTTTTTGCATAACGAAACGAGTCTGCGGCAAAGGACCTTCCGCAGAGTCCACGAGAATGATTGCCCCGTTCACCATCTTCAAGACGCGTTCTACCTCGCCCGAGAAATCCGCATGTCCCGGCGTATCGATAATGTTGATTTTTACGCCCTTATAATGCGCGGACGTGTTCTTCGCGAGAATGGTAATACCGCGTTCCTTTTCCAAATCGCCGCTGTCCATTACGCGGTCCTGTACCTGCTGATTTTCACGGAATACGCCGCCTTGCGCCAACATTTCATTGACGAGCGTGGTCTTACCGTGGTCAACGTGCGCAATAATGGCTACGTTTCTCAAATCGTTTCTGATCATAATCTAACTACTCCTAATGTATAAAAACTTTTTAACCTTTCTATTGTAATACTTTTCAAGGAAATTGACAAGAATTTCCGAGGGCGTTTTTCAAATTCTTCGTAAGATTTTTAGAATTCTTTCCGCTATTTTTTCCGTTTGCAAATCTCGTTCCATTGACAATCGCCGCAAATCCGTTCCCTCTCCCCCGTCGAAAGTATATTTTCGTACACGAGTTTTTCAAATTCCGAAAAGAGCATTTCCGTACCTGCGGTCAATCCGCAACGGGCAAGCACCGCGTCGTCGTATGCCTTTACCAACTCCGCCGTATCGCATGCGCCGTCCTTGTTGTTCGGACATTTTCGGCAAACTTCGTCCGTCGAATCCGCAAGCGTAACCACGGCGTTGTCGCGAAGTTTTTCGATCGTTTGCGCCATGTGCGCCGTAAATTCGTCGCTGTACCCTTTCCCCTCGAAAAAGTAAATGCACATTCCGTGATGCGCCCTGAGCTTATACTTCATATTTCCGCCTCGTTATAAGGATTTCACCCTTGTATTTTCATACGTCGTAAAACGAATCGTATATCCGTTGTCCTCGACGGGTTTCCCGTCGTCCACACAGACAAAAGCTTCGTCCTCGTCCAAATTCGGGAAAAACGCATCCGCTGCCCCGACTGCGTCCACCTTTGTCACGAACGCCTTATGGCAATAGGGCAAAAGCGCATTGTAAATCTCTCCGCCGCCCATGACGAAAACTTCCTCGTCGGAGCGTTTTTTTAATTCGATTTTCAGCTCCTCCAAAGAGTGTACCGCAATACACTCATCGCATACCTGCCCCCTTGAAAGCACGATATTCGTTCTGTTTTTCAACGGTTTTCCGTTCGGCAAAGAGCGCAACGTGTTGCCGCCCATCACGACGATATGTCCGCTCGTCGTTTCCCGAAAAAATTTCATGTCTTTCGGCAGAGAAAACATCATACCGTTGTCCTTGCCGATGCCCCATTCTCTATCCGCATGTACGATCGCGTAAAGCATGCCGCACCTCAAATCGCCACGGGAATTTTCGCGGAAAGTTTTTCGTATTCGTAATCCGCAAGCACGAAACTGTCCGTCGTAAAATCGTAAAAATTCGTCACGTTCTTATCCACAATAAGTTTCGGAGCGGCATGACGGGGATTTTGCAAAATTTCTTTTACGAGCGGTATATGCCGATCGTAAATATGCGCGTCGGCAATCACGTGTACGAGCTCCCCTGCCTTCAAGCCCGAAACCTGCGCAAACATAATCAACAATATCGAGTACTGCACGACGTTCCAATTGTTTGCCGTCAACATATCGTTGGAGCGTTGATTTAAGATTCCGTTAAGCGTATCGCCCGTCACGTTGAACGTCATCGAATAGGCGCAAGGGTACAGGTTCATCTCGTGTAAATCCTGAAAATTATAAATATTCGTCATGATACGACGGCTCGCCGGGTTGTTTTTCAAATCGAACAGCACCCTGTCCACTTGGTCGAACTCTCCCTCTTTATACACGTGCTTCACACCGAGTTGATAACCGTACGCTTTTCCGATAGATCCGTTTTCGTCCGCCCAGCTGTCCCAGATATGCGAATGCAAATCTTTGATATTGTTGCTCTTTTTTTGCCATATCCAAAGCAATTCGTCCACACACGATTTGAACGCCGTCTTCCGCATGGTGAGTATAGGAAACTCCTCTTGTAAATCGTAACGATTGACGATACCGAATTTTTTCACGGTATGCGCGGGCGTACCGTCCTCCCATCTCGGGCGCACCTCCGAATTCGTATCCCAAAAACCGTTTTCCATGATATCCGTCACGTTTTGCGCAAAAATTTCGTCCGCTCTACTCATAATTCTCTCCTGTTTCTCGCACGTTTATTTTACGTTATTTTACCATAAAGCGGTACGATTCGTCAAGAGTTAGAAAGGAATTCCCCGAGATTTTCCGAAAAAACGCCCGAAAACAATCTTTTTTCAGTTTTTTTCGGATTATTTTTCCAAAACCTTGACAAAACGGAAAAAAACGGGTAT
>CAZEVL010000093.1:0-2778 GCA_964515795.1 uncultured Clostridia bacterium
CCACATCTCCTATTACTTTGTCAAACGTTTTTTATCACTTTTTTGAACTTTTTTCAAAAAAATTCAAAAAAGTTTTATTCGTCCGTTATTTCGACATTTTAACCAGCGTGAGCGTTACCGTTTCCCCGTTAATATCCACGGTTTTCTCGAATCCGCCCTCCGCTTTTCCTTCCGTAACGGATACGGCGAGTACGTCTTCCTTAAACGCGCCCGTAGACAAAGCTTCTTTCGCCTTTCCTTCCGCTATATAATATATAGCGATTCTGTCGGTGATTTGGAAATCCGCTTCTTTACGCATAGCCTGCACTTTGGAAACGAGTTCTCTTTCCACGCCTTCCATTATTAAGTCTTCCGTAAGCGTCGTATTCAAAGCGACCGTCACGCCGTTGTCGCTGGCAGAGATAAACCCGGACTTGCTTTCGGTAAAAATCTGCAAGTCTTCTTCCGTAAGCACAACGTCCGCATCGGTATCCAACACGTACTGTCCGCCGCCCCGAACGGTTTCCACCACTTTCTGTGCGTCGCAATTCGCAAGGAACGCGGAAATAGCGCCGAGCTTTTTCCCGTACTTCGGTCCGAGGGTCTTTAACTGCGGTTTCAATTTATACGAAATAAATTCCGTCGCGTCCTCCGCAGATTTATATTCTTTAATATTCAACTCATCCAAAGCGATTGCTTTCAGTCCGCTATCCAATTCGTCCGCGCGCGCGGTAATAACGTACATTTCCGAAAGCGGCTGACGATTCTTCACGTTGCCTGTATTTCTCGCAGCTCTGCCGAGGTTGACGATATCGAGAACTGTATCCATGCCCTTTTCCAAACGTTCTTCCACGAACTCCGCCTCATATGCGGGGAATTTACAAAGATGTACGGACGCGGGAGCGTTTTCAAAGAACGCAGGCACGAGATTGAGATACATCTCCTCCGCCATGAACGGCGTAAAAGGCGCGGTCAATTTCGCCACCGTGACAAGCACGTGCCAAAGCGTCGTATACGCAGCCGCTTTATCCTCGGTCATGTCGCTGCCCCAGTACCGCTCTCTACCGCGACGAACGTACCAGTTGGAAAGAATATCGGAAAATTCCTGTAATGCACGTGCGCTGTCCGTAATGTTATATACGTCGAGTTGCTTATCCACAGTATCCACAAGCGTATTCAACTTCGACAAAATCCACTTGTCCATCAAAGACAGCTTACATTGTTTCAAATCGTATTTAGAGGGATCGTAGTTATCGATATCCGCATATAAACAGAAAAAGGCATACGTATTCCAAAGCGTCCCCATATACTTTCTCTGCACTTCGCTGACCGCTTCTCCGGAAAAACGAGAGGGTAACCAAGGCGCAGACGCGGAATAGAAATACCAACGTACGGCATCGGCACCCTGTTTATCGAGTACCGACCAAGGGTCGACGACGTTTCCTTTATGCTTGGACATCTTAATACCGTTTTTATCGTTTACGTGCCCGAGAACGATACAATTCTTAAACGGAGCTTTATCGAACAACAGCGTAGAAATTACAAGCAAAGTATAGAACCAACCGCGCGTTTGATCGACCGCTTCGGAGATAAAGTTCGCAGGGAACGTTTCGTCGAACAAGTCTTTGTTTTCAAACGGATAATGATATTGTGCAAACGGCATGGAACCGGAATCGAACCAACAGTCGATCACTTCGGGCGTACGGCGCATTTTTCCACCGCACTTGCCGCAAGTGCAAGTCAGATCGTCCAAATACGGACGATGCAATTCGATGTCTTTCGGAGCACCGCACTTTTCGGAGAGTTCCGCACGCGAGCCGATAACTTCTATTTCGCCGCAGTCGGGACATACCCAAACCGGCAACGGCGTTCCCCAATATCTGTCGCGCGAAAGTCCCCAATCGATGACGTTTTCGAGGAAGTTGCCCATTCTGCCTTCCTTGATCGTGTCGGGCATCCAGTTCACCGAGCGATTCGCCGCAATCAAACGATCTTTGATCGCCGTAACCTTAATAAACCAACTCGAACGAGCGTAGTAAATAAGCGGCGTATCGCAACGCCAACAGAAGGGATAACTGTGCGTAATTTCCAAAGTTTTCAACAACAAACCGCGCGTTTTCAAATCTTTCAAAACGGAAGGATCGGCAGTCTGCGCGGAAAGCCCCGTAAATTCGCCGCAACCGTCGGGGAATCTCCCCTCTTCGGTAATCAGCTGTACGACGGGAAGTCCGTATTTGCCGCCCACTTTGTAATCGTCTTCCCCGAATGCGGGCGCGATATGCACGACGCCCGTACCGTCGGAAAGCGTAACGTACTCGTCACAGGTCACGTAGTAGGCTTTTTCACGGAAATTAAACTTCTGTTTTCCGAACGGGTACAAAGGCTCGTATTCCGTGCACTCGTATTCCGTACCTTTCTTCACGGAAAGCACCTTGTAGCCCTCTTCGCCGAGTACGCTCTTCAACAAGCCCTCGGCAAGAATATATTTCTCACCGTTTTCGTCCATTTCGACCATGACGTAATCGAAATTCGGATTCATACAAAGAGCCACGTTGGAAGGCAACGTCCAAGGCGTCGTCGTCCAAGCCAGAATAAACGTGTTTTCCGCATTCGAAACTTTGAACTTCACGAACGCGGTCTGCTGTTTCACGTCCTTATACCCTTGCGCGACTTCGTGCGACGAAAGCGCAGTTCCGCAACGGGGGCAATACGGAACGATTTTATGTCCCTTATAAAGCAAACCTTTTTTATGAATTTCCTTCAATGCCCACCACTCCGATTCGATATAGTCGTCGTGAT
>CAZEVL010000094.1:0-2420 GCA_964515795.1 uncultured Clostridia bacterium
GGAATGGATTTAACTCGCGAGGAAATAGACGAATTGTTTAAGCTGATGGACGGCGACATGGGCTTGAAATGTCCGCACGGCAGACCCGTCGTGGTAAGACTGTCCCGTACGGAACTGGAAAAAATGTTCAAGAGGATTGTCTGATGCCCAAGGTTTTAGTGATATGCGGTGCGACGGCATCGGGAAAAACCTCCTTGGCGGTCGAATGCGCGAAACGGCTGCAAACGGAAATAATCTCTGCGGATTCGTTGCTGGTTTATAAAGGTTTGAATATCGGTACGGCAAAGCCGTCGGCGAAAGAAACGGGCGGCGTTAAGCATCATCTTATCGACGTTGTGGACCCCACGGAGAATTTTTCCGTCAGCGATTACGAAAATCGAGCGTTGCCGATTGTGGAACGGCTGCTCGAATGCGGAAAAACTCCGATTGTATGCGGCGGAACGGGTTTTTATATCAACGCGTTGTTGTATAAAAGCCAATTCGGCAACGTCGGGGCGAACGAGGCGATTCGATTGAAGTACGAGAAGCTGGCGCAAGAGTTCGGGAAAGAATACGTGCATGCGATTTTACGGGAAAAAGACCCTGTGAGTGCGGAAAAATTGCATTTTAACGACGTAAAACGCGTGATTCGAGCGTTGGAAATTTACGACGTTACGGGAAAGGCGAAATCGGAGCAATGCGATAAGCCGATTCCGCGGTTCGAATTTGCGGCGGTGTCCATAGAATATCCGCGAGAAACGTTGTATCGACGTATCGACCTTCGCGTCGAGAAAATGTTTGAACAAGGCTTATTGCAAGAAGTGCGAGGATTACTGCACGACGGCGTTACGGAAAATATGCAATGCATGCAGGGGATCGGCTACAAAGAGGTTGCGGAAGGTTTGAAGCAGGGCAGTTCCGTTGAGGAGATTAAGGAAACGATTCAAAAAAATACGCGTAATTACGCAAAGCGACAGTGTACGTTTTTTAAGCGTATGGAAAACCTTACTCGGCTTTCCGCCGATTGCGCAACGGTTGAAGAGGTAATGAAATTATTATAAGTATGTCAGGCATAATAGTTATGTCTGGTATACTAATGAGGAGATACAAATGACGATAGAAGAATTGATGAAAGAGAGTGAGAAACAGCTGACGGAGCAATTTCTGCGTGCCGACGAAATCAGCGAATATAATCAAGAAAAGGTGTTAAAAGCGTTCAATAAGCATTCGATCGCGCTTCGGCATTTTAATCCGACGACGGGTTACGGTTACGGGGACGAGGGGCGTTTCGTGCTCGGCGACGTGTTTGCCGCTTCGCTCGGCGCGGAGGCGGGGATTGTTTCGCCTGCGATTTTGAGCGGTACGCACGCGCTTACGGTGGCATTATTCGGGGTTTTGCGTACGGGGGACGCTGTATTGTCCGTATCGGGTTTGCCGTACGATACCATTCGCGGCGTGATTTACGGCGAGGGGAACGGTTCGCTGAAAGATTTCGGGATCTCTTTCGATTGTACGGACTTGACGCAGGACGGAAAATTCGATTTTGCGAAGATTAAAGAGGACATGGCGCGTATCGGTACTTCGTTGCGTATGATCTATATTCAGCGTTCCAGAGGTTATGAGCTTCGCGATGCGTTTACCGTGGCGGAAATCGGTGAGGTTTGTCGGTTCGTGCGAGAACTCGGCTTTACGGGCTGTATCTTTGTCGATAACTGTTACGGGGAATTTGTAGAAAAACAAGAACCCTGCGACGTCGGTGCGGACGTTGCCGTAGGTTCGTTGATTAAAAATCCCGGTGGCGGACTTGCGCCTACTGGCGGCTATATCGTAGGTACGGAAGAATACATCGATAAAATCGGCAGACGTCTTACCGCGCCGTCTATCGGTAACGAAGTCGGTTCGTATGCGTACGGGTACAGATTGTTTTATCAAGGCTTGTTTTTGGCACCGCATACGGTCAATCAGGCGATAAAAGGGAGCTTGTTGATCGGGAAATGTATGGAAAACCTCGGGTACGAGAACTTCCCGAAACTCGATAAAGTGCCTGCGGACATCACACGCGCCATTCGTTTCGATACGGCGGAACAACTCTGTGCGTTTATTCAGTCCGTACAGGAAGCGTCGCCCGTAGATAGTTTTGTGACGTTGGAACCGTGGGATATGCCGGGGTACGACAGTAAAGTCATTATGGCGGCAGGCTGTTTCGTGGAAGGCGCGTCTATCGAGCTTTCCGCCGACGCACCCGTGAAAGAGCCTTATACGGCGTATTTTCAAGGCGGTTTGACGTACGAACATTGTAAATACGCCTTAAAAAAGATTTTAAGTAAATTGATGTGAGGGCATATGCGCTAACGCGGCGCAACGGAAAACTCCGTCCGCTATTTGGGCAGGTGTTCATAAAACAGTTAATCCGACCTATGGTTACAATCATAGGTCGGATT
>CAZEVL010000095.1:0-2291 GCA_964515795.1 uncultured Clostridia bacterium
CAGGCGGCGTTGCTTTGCGGCTTGGAAGCATCGCAAGGCGAAGCGGTTATCGCCATGGACGCCGATTTGCAAGATCCGCCCGAAGTGGCTTTGCAAATGATCGAAAAATGGAAAGAGGGTTATGACGTAGTGCACGGTAGACGACGTAAGAGAAAGGGTGAAACCGTGTTCAAGAAAGCAACCGCGTATTTTTTCTATCGCTTTATGCGTAAAATTACGGGGCTGGATATGCCTGCCGACGTCGGGGATTTCAAATTGTACGACAGAAAAGTGGTAGATGCGATTCTTTCGCTCGGGGAGCATGACCGATTGCTTCGTGCGCAGACCACGTGGGTCGGGTTTAAGCAGACGTTTATCGACTTCGATCGTCCTGAAAGAGTTGCGGGAGAAACGCATTATACGTTGAAAAAAATGATTCGCTTGGCGGAATCGGGGGTGTTCCCGAATACTGACTATACGCTGACGTTTCCGATTAAGCTCGGGGTGGTGTTGGGTGTTTTGAGCGTCGCTTGTATGATAACGTTTATCGTGCTGGCGTGTTGCGGCGTGTTTTTCGGCGGTTTAATCGCATGGCTGTACCCGACGATCGGGGCGGTCGGCGCGTTGATTTTGGTTTGTCAAGGCGTGGCGAATATTCATACGAGTATGATTTATCGAGAGGTGCAAAACAGACCGAAATACATCGTTGCGGAAAAAATCAATTTCGACAAATAAAAGACAATACCTGCCCCGTCGTTTTACCGACGGGGCAGGTATTAGTTTACGGTTATTTTTTAAGTTCTTGTTGCCAGCCAAACCATAAGTACGGAAATATCCGCAGGGTTTACCCCGGAGATTCTGCCGGCTTGTCCGAGGTTGAACGGACGGATTCTGTTGAGTTTTTCTTGTGCTTCCAAACGCAGACCTTTGATTTCCGAATAGTCTACGTCGGGGGGGAGAAGTTTGTCTTCCAAGCGTTTTGCTCGTTCGATCTGCTCCAAACCCTGTTTTAAGTAGCCTTCGTATTTGACGGTGATTTCCGCCGTTTCCAAAACGTCTTTGCGGAATTCTGCGAATACGCCGAATTCCGTCATGATTGCTTTTAACGGAATGGCACGCTTGATCATGTCGGCATAGGAAACGCTGCCTTCGGGCGCGCTGTATCCGTATTTTTCCAAGAAAGGCGCGGCTTCTTTTTGCGGCACGCGCGTTTGTAACGCATCGAGCAGTTCTTCGTATTTTGCCTTTCGGGCAAGATATCGGTTGTAGCGTTCTTCCGTGACCAGTCCGACGGTTTTGCCTTTTTCCGTTAAACGGAAATCCGCGTTATCTTGTCGTAAGCAGATGCGGTGTTCCGCGCGCGAGGTCATCATGCGGTACGGCTCGTCCGTGCCTTTGGTGACAAGGTCGTCGATTAAGACGCCGATGTACGCTTCGTCGCGGCGTAAGGTGAAGGGCGGTAAACCGCGAAGTTTCAACGAGGCGTTGATACCTGCCATTAAGCCCTGCGCCGCGGCTTCTTCGTAGCCGGACGTGCCGTTGATTTGCCCTGCCGTATAGATTCCTTCGACTTTTTTGAACTCCAACGTGGGCAATACGTCGAGCGTATCGATGCAGTCGTATTCGATTGCATAGCCGTAGCGCATAATGTCGGCATGCTCCAAACCGGCGACGGAAGCGTACATTTGCTTCTGTACGTCGTGCGGCATGGACGTGGACATGCCCTGCACGTACATTTCATACGTGTCTGCGCCCTCCGGTTCGATGAAAATCTGATGCCGCTCCTTGTCCTTAAACCGAACGACTTTCGTTTCGATGGAAGGGCAATATCTCGGCCCCGTGGATAAGATCGTTCCGTCGTACAGCGGAGAGCGGTCTAAATTGTCCGTGATGATTTTATGCGTCGTGAGGTTGGTGTAGGTCAAATAGCACGGGAGTTTGTTTTCGGGTGGAGCGTCGTGTAAAAAGGAGAAAGGATATACGTCGTCGTCGCCTTTTTGAATTTCGCATTTCGTATAATCGACGGTGCGGCTGTCTACGCGTGCAGGGGTTCCTGTTTTGAAACGGCGGACGTTAAAACCGAGTTTTATTAAACTTTCCGTTAAGTGGTTGGCGGGGGCGAAGCCGTTCGGACCGGACTTTTGCACGACGTGTCCGGTGATCGTTTCTCCGTTGAGATAGACTCCCGTACATAAAATAACCGCTTTGCAGGGAATAATGCCGCCGTAGGTGGTTTTTACGCCGATGCATTTGCCGTTCTCCGTCAGGATTTCCGCCGCTTCCGCTTGCAGAATGCGCAGATGCTCGGTGTT
>CAZEVL010000096.1:0-2177 GCA_964515795.1 uncultured Clostridia bacterium
TTTTTTTACTTTTTTATCAAATCTTTTACGACTTCGCCCGCAAGGATCAAACCTGCAACGGACGGCACGAACGCAACGCTCCCGGGAACAGGCTTCCCCGTTTCCTCGTCCTTAATCGACGTCGGGGACGGTTCTTCCGCGGAATACAATACCTTTACATTCTCTATGCCGCGTTTTTTCAACTCCCTGCGCATAACCCGCGCGAGCGGGCAAACGCTCGTTTTCGAAATATCCGTCACCTCGAATCTCGTCGGATCGAGCTTATTCCCCGTACCCATAGACGAGATAATCGGCGTATTCGCCGCCTTTGCACGTTCGATCAACGCAATTTTTCCGCTGACCGTGTCAATGGCGTCCACAACGTAATCGTACTGCGAAAAATCGAACGAATCGGCGTTTTCGGGCAGATAGAACACGTTATGCGTCCGCACGACGACCTCGGGATCGATATCCTTTATGCGTGCCGCGGCGACTTCCGTCTTTAACTGCCCTATCGTAGAATGAAGCGCGATAATCTGGCGATTGATATTGCTCTCCCCGACGACGTCTTTATCGATCAAATCCAATGCTCCGACGCCGCTTCGAGCCAACGCCTCGACGACGTAGCCGCCGACGCCGCCGATCCCGAACACCGCCACGCGTGCGCGTTTTAATTTTTCCACGCCCTCTTTACCGAGAAGCAATTCCGTCCTTGAAAACTGCATATTTCACCTTTATTCAACTCGTACACGGTATGTCTGTTTTTATTTCAACGCACACCTGCATGCATTATTCCGTCCACCACTCGGACGGAACTTCGCGATTCTCTTGAAACCAATCCGTATCCTTAAACAGCGTATTGTTGTTGGAACAATTTACCGAAACGGACTCCGCAGTCGCCGAAACGACGATATTCCCGTTCATCAAAACAAAGCTTTTGTCCGTCGCCGCCGCAAGCACGTATACTTTATCGGTATATTTCGCTACCGTATCGATGGTTTCCTGATGGGGAAAGTTATATTTATCGCCGCAACAACAGCAAAACACTACGATTTCCGGCTGAATTTTTGCAAGCAACGCAGGCGAGCTCGCCGTATTGCTACCATGATGGCCTGCTTTATACAACTTGCATTGCGGCAAATCGTTGCATTCCAACAAAGACGTCTCGCCGCCTTTCTCCAAATCGCCCGTGAACAGGAAATGGTTTTCTCCTTGCGAAAGCAATACGCACACGGAATAATCGTTCTCGTTCGTAGTTTTCGTTTCGTAATATTTGTGGTACAACACGTTCAGCGTTATTCCGTCGCCGAGCGTATACGAACGCCGAGCGCCGTTCTCTTCGTTCCAGCATTCCAACGCCGTATAATGCTTTGCCCCTGCCTCGACTTCTTTCTCGCGCAGCGCAACGTAATTTTTATATACGTTCGACGTCTTGGTCGTCATACCCGAATCGATAATCGTTTGGCAGAAGAAATTATCGAACACGCCGCTCCCGTTCGAACCGACGAAAGCGGAAATATGATCGGAATCGTAATGCGTCGCGATGACGTATTCCAATATGCCATCCTCGCAGTATTCTTTGATATACGGCACGATTGTCTTTGCCGCACCGTCCGTAGACCCTGCGTCGATTAGAACTTCCGTATCCCCGACGTCAATCAAAATACAATCGCCCGACGTCTTGTTTCCGAACTGCAAAAAATGGATACTGAGCGAATCGATTTTCGACTCGTCCGCAGAGAAACTATCGTTGCCGCTCGATTCGGAAGAATCCGTATCGGCGGAGGAACTTTCCGTTGCGGAGGAACTACTCGAAGAGAAACTCCCCTCCGACGTGAACACCGAACTTTGCAATACCGAACTCGATTCGGAATCGGAAGAATTATAACCGCCGAAGCCGTTCGAAAAATCTCCGATTTCGCAAGCAGAAAGGCTGACGGAAATTGCCAAAATACAACTGAGTGCAATAAATCGTATCGTTTTATTTTTCATCGTTACCTCGCTAAAAAGAACTGCCGTCGGTTTTTATGCGACGGCAGCTACTTTCACATACTGATTATTCCAAAATTACATCGATTCGTGAATCGTTCTGGAAATAACGTCATCCTGTTGTTCCTTGGTAAGCTTAATGAAATTTACGGCATAACCGGAAACACGGATGGTAAGCTGAGGATACTTTTCAGGGTGAGCCTGTGCAT
>CAZEVL010000097.1:0-2004 GCA_964515795.1 uncultured Clostridia bacterium
CTGTCGGCTCATAACCGATTGGTCCGCGGTTCGAATCCGTGAAGGCCCACCAAAACTCAATATTTCTTATTTGGCCCAGTAGCTCAGTTGGTTAGAGCGCCAGCCTGTCACGCTGGAGGTCGACGGTTCGAGCCCGTTCTGGGTCGCCAAATATTAAAGCCCTTGGATTTTCAAGGGCCTTCTTTTGTTTTTTATCGCTCAAATCCCCGACTTCACAACCGACAAAATCAAACGACGACGAGAAAATCGCCGCGGCAAGGAATCTTCCTCGCCGCGGCTCTTGCTTATCCTTTTAACCTTTTCCCTTTCATCCTTTTTAACGATATTCTTCGCGTTTCAGCACAAATCGGTTTACGTAACGCGCCGCTCCCGTCGGCTTTCTTACACCGTCTTGCCAAAGCTCTCTTTACGCAATAAAAACTCAGACGATCCCGTGCGCCATCATGGCATCGGCAACTTTTTCAAAGCCGGCAATATTCGCACCCATTACGTAATCCCCTTCGAACCCGTAACGCTTCGCCGCATCGTCGATATTGTGATAAATGTTTACCATAATCGTCTTCAATTTCGCGTCCACTTCTTCCGCAGGCCAATACAATCTTCCCGACGATTGCGCCATTTCCAACGCCGACGTCGCTACGCCGCCGGCATTCGCCGCCTTTGCAGGCAAATACACGACGTTTTTCGCCGTGCGGAAGGTCTCGATCGCCTCTAACGTAGACGGCATATTCGCCCCCTCCGCGACATATTTTACACCGTTCTTCACAAGCAACGCCGCACTCTCCCCGTCGATTTCGTTCTGCGTGGCGCAAGGCAACGCAACGTCGCAGGGAATGCGCCAAATGCCCTTGCAGCCCTCGTGGTATTGCGCACCCGGTACTCTTGCCGCGTATTCCTTAATACGCGCACGTTCCGCCTCTTTGATTTGCTTCATCACGTCGATCCGAATACCGTTCGGGTCGTATACATACCCGTTGGAATCGTACATCGCAACGACTTTCGCCCCGAGCTGTTGCGCCTTTTCGCAAGCGTAAATCGCAACGTTCCCGCTTCCCGACACGATGGCGGTTTTCCCTTGGAACGAATCGCCGCGCAACCGCATCGCTTCCGCCGTAATATAAACGAGCCCGTATCCCGTCGCTTCCTTACGAATCAACGAGCCACCGTAGCTGAGTCCGCGCCCGGTCAGTACGCCGACGTGTTCGTCACGCAGACGTTTATATTGTCCGAACAAATAACCGACCTCGCGCGCGCCTACGCCGATATCGCCGGCAGGCACGTCCGTATCCGCACCGATATGCCGAAAAAGTTCCGTCATAAAACTTTGACAGAACGCCATAATTTCACGATCGGATTTCCCCTTAGGATCGAAATCGGAACCGCCCTTACCGCCGCCGATAGGAAGCCCCGTCAGCGAGTTTTTCAAAATCTGCTCCAACCCCAAAAACTTAATCACGGAAAGATTTACCGACGGATGAAAGCGAAGCCCGCCTTTGTAAGGACCTATCGCACTGTTAAACTGCACGCGATAGCCTTTATTGACGTGTACTTTACCGTTGTCGTCCACCCAAGGAACGCGGAAAAGAATCGTGCGTTCGGGCTCCGTGAAGCGCTCCAACAAGGCATTTTGTTCATATTCGGGATGCGCGTTGATAACAGGCTCCAACGTCAAAAGTATCTCCGTTGCCGCTTGATGAAATTCCTTTTCACCGGGATTGCGTGCTTTCAAGTCCTCCAACACTCTTTCTACGTAGGTCATATACATTTCTCCTCAAAAAAATTGATTTTAGGGTTTGGATAAATCGAAAAAATCGATATATGCATATCTTATCACTTTTTTTTACTTTTTGCAAGGATTTGAACGGCAAATTATAAAAAATGCTAAAAAATAATTGCTTTTTCATACGGAAAGGAGTATACTATTAAAGTAACTTTATACTTGATATAAGTTTTATTTATACCATTTGAACAATTGTCACCTTTCCGTAATTAAATGGATACAAC
>CAZEVL010000098.1:0-1962 GCA_964515795.1 uncultured Clostridia bacterium
CCGGAAGTCAACGATAAAGGACAAAATTGTTGCGTAAATGAAAAAGAGCCAAGCTCCGTATAAAGCCTGACTCTCGGTAAACATATAAGTTTTCAGCGACAATTTTTCCCGTTTACTTCCGATTTTTACTGTGCTACAAAGGCAAAGACGAAAGGCGAAAAACGGAGATTTATATAGAATGGAATATGTTTTAAGCGCATAGAAAAAGCCGAGCGATTTCTCGCCCGGCTACGTTCATATATTCGTTTCATCTGTCAATCTTTATCCCGAAATAATCTCGTGTAAAAAATAATACGAACCCCGAATTTTGCTCGGTGTTCGTATTATTCGCTTTTGGCGGAGAGCGCGGAAAACGAACCGCTCGCGTTCTCGATAAAATAATCGGGACGGCTTGACACGGCGATACGCTCCGAAACGCCGTTATCCCGTTCGAGCATAAAATATTCCGCTTCCCCGTCATACGGCGCATAATAGGTCAACCGCACGATTTCCGCCTGTTCCATATCCACGGACGTTATGGTTCCGTCTATACACATCGTACTCGGATACGTTTCCCGTCTGTATGAATCTCCGGAAAAGCCTACCATAAACACGTCGCCGGCAACCACGCAATCGAGCGTATCGGGAAGATCGAAAAATCGAATACAACCGTCATACAGCATACTCGCCTTTCCCTCTACGTGCAAACCGTAATCGTACGACGCCTGCACGCGCATCGCACGCGCCGTGGCAATCCCCGTACCCGACGAAGCACCTCCCGCACAACCGCCTAACAACATACAAACCCCGATGAAACCACATAGAAACATACGTGTTTTTCTCATAATACACCTCCGTAGCAAAACTTTTTTATACGTTGCATTTATATAACGGAAAAAGATAGCCTTTTACTCACCGCAACCAAAAAGCTTTTCTACGTTAAGCGAAAATATTAAAACCCATAACAACGAGCCCGAGCACGACGAGCACGATTCCCGTTGCCCTGTTTAAGGTTTTCGGCTGTGCTTTATTGGCAAATACGGACGCAATTCTCGCCCACAACAAGGTAAACACGACGCAAAGTATCAAAATCAACGGATCGGGGAATCCGCCGATGGCAAAATGCGAAACCGCACCCGTCAAAGCGGTAAAGGTCATAATAAACACGCTTGTTCCGACGGCGGTTTTCAGTTCGTAACCCATTACGCTCGTCAAAATCAACAACATCATCATACCGCCGCCCGCGCCGATAAAGCCGCAAATAGAACCGATGACGGCACCGCAAACGACGGACTGAACGATACGTTTTTTCGCGGAAGTTTCTCCCATTTTTTCCTTAGTGGTCATTACGGGACGCACGATAAACTTAATGCCCAAAAGGAAGGTCATAAATACGGAAAATCCGCCCATCGTCGCAGAAGGGAGCAAGCTTGCAAGCAAACTTCCGATTGCCGTAAACACCAACACGGAGATCATCATAATCAGTCCGTTTTTAACGTCAAGATTTTTATTTTTGTGATACGTATACGCCGACACCGCACTTGCGAGCACGTCGGACGCCAACCCTATCCCGACCGCCAGATACGGATCGATTTTCAAAAAAGTGATCAGCATGGGGCTAATTACCGCCGCCGCACTCATACCTGCGAATCCCGTACCGAGCCCTGCGCCCATTCCGGCAAAAAAAGTAACCAAAATTTTTACAAACAATTCCATCGTTATATACTTCTCCGAAAAAACGTTATATTTTATCGTATTATTTTATTTATACCCCCTCAAACAGTCCGTCAAGCAAATTTTTACATTTATTTTGTCATTTTCTTCCCCGACGTTTGAAACAGAACATTATAAAAGACAAACGCGTAACGTCTTTTCTCTCCTATATCGAAAACGAGCGGTTCGCTTTCGCCAACCGCCCGTTTCAAGCTTTTTATTTCGTTTTACCCGAACTTAGTTTCTGGGATTTTTGATATTCGCTTGTGC
>CAZEVL010000099.1:0-1960 GCA_964515795.1 uncultured Clostridia bacterium
CTCGTCCATGACGATCGCCCCGCCCGAACCCATCATCGAGCCGCGCGCCACAAGGTTATCGAAGTCGATCTCTGCGTCCAAATCCGCTTCGGTCAAGCAACCGCCGGAAGGACCGCCCGTCTGAATGGCTTTGAACCGCTTTCCGTTGGGAATACCGCCGCCGATGTCGTAAATCAATTCGCGAAGAGTCGTACCCATGGGGATTTCCACAAGTCCTACGTTGTTGATTTTGCCGCCGAGAGCGAATACTTTCGTGCCTTTGGAGCGTTCCGTTCCGTGTTTCGCAAACGCATCCTTGCCTTCACGCAAAATGTACGGCACGCATGCCAACGATTCCACGTTGTTCACGATGGTAGGCTTTTCCCAGAGTCCTTTCACCGCAGGGAACGGCGGACGGGTACGCGGCATACCGCGTTGCCCCTCGATAGAGTTCAAAAGCGCGGTTTCTTCTCCGCATACGAACGCACCTGCCCCCAAACGAATATGTACTCGGAAGCTGAAATCCGTTCCGAGAATATGATCGCCGAGCAAGCCGAGTTCTTCCGCTTGTTTAATGGCAAGACGCAATCTGTTTACGGCAATGGGATATTCCGCACGTACGTAAAAATACCCGTTTTGCGCGCCGATCGCGTAGCCTGCGATCATCATGCCTTCGATAACGCCGAGAGGGTTACCTTCGAGAATCGAACGGTCCATAAACGCACCGGGATCGCCCTCGTCGCCGTTGCATACGACGTATTTTTCGCCCTCCGGTTGCGCATAGGCAAATTGCCATTTTCTGCCCGTCGGGAAACCGCCGCCGCCGCGACCGCGGAGTCCTGAATCCAATACTTCTTGAATGACTTCCTCTCTTGTCATCTGCAAGGCTTTCGCAAGCCCCAAAAACGCGCCGGCACCGAGGCTCTCACGAATGTTTTCGGGATCGATGCTGCCGCAACCGTGCAATGCGATACGCACTTGTTTTTTATAGAAATTGATATCTTCTTGTTTGGTAACCTGTTTTTCCGTATTCGGATCGACGTAAAGCAGACGTTCGACAACCTCGCCGCCGAGAATGTCCTTTTCGAAAATTTCCTGCACGTCCTCCAATTGCACAAGACGATACAACGTATCTTCGGGATAGATTTTTACAAACGGACCTTGCGAACAGAACCCGAAACAACCCACTTGGTTGACGGTCACTTTGTCCGAAACGTTACGTTCCGCGATCAAACAATTAAATTCCGCCGTAATTTCGTTGGAACGGGAAGAAATACACCCCGTACCGCCACAGAGCACGATATGACGCTTTCCGTCCGCCCCCGTAAATTTGGAATCCAGACAAGCCGCACACTTTGCGGACGTTTGCTTGAGTTCTTCAAAGTTCTTAATCATTACGCATTCTCCTCCGTCGATCTATACTCCGCCACGATTTTAGGCACTGCGTCAACGGTAAGCTTCGGATATACCTTGCCGTTGATGGTGACCGCAGGCGCGATGCCGCACGCACCGATACAACGGAGCGCGTCCAGCGTAAACAACCCGTCCTCGGACGTTTCCCCGGGTTTAATACCGATAATTTCGGAAAACTTATCCAAAATCTGTTGTGCGCCTTTCACGTAACATGCCGTACCCAAACATACGCCGATAACGTATTTCCCCTTGGGCTGTAACGAGAAAAACGAATAAAAAGTCACTACGCCGTAGATTTCCGCTACGGATACCCCCGTTCGTTCCGAAATGATTTCCTGCACTTCTAAAGGAATATAACCATATTCCTTTTGGATATCGCTCAAAATCATCATAAGCGGCGTTTTTTCGTCCACGTATCTATCACAAATCTCGTGAATTTTTTTTACCGCCGCGGCTTGCAAATGAGCCATTTTTGGCCTCCTTGTAGTTTAATTTCGACAAAATTTGTCCGTACATTTCTATGATACCATTTTTTTTATAAAATATCAAGAAGTTTTCCGCAGTTTTA
>CAZEVL010000100.1:0-1798 GCA_964515795.1 uncultured Clostridia bacterium
GGTAAAGTCTAAAATGAAAGGAATCATCGAAGCTATCAACGCTGAAAGCATGAAATCCGAAGTTCCCGCATTCAATGTCGGTGACACCGTTAAGGTTGGTTACAGAATCATCGAAGGCAACAAGGAAAGAATCCAGAACTTCGAAGGCGTCGTTATCGCAAAGAAAAACGGCGGCATTTCCGAAACTTTCACCGTTCGCCATATCTCTTATGGCGTAGGCGTAGAAAAAGTATATCCTCTTCACTCGCCCAGAATCGCGCATATCACGGTTGTTAAGAAGGGTAAAGTCAGAAGAGCAAAACTTTATTATCTGCGTGGCTTGACCGGTAAAGCTGCTAAGGTCAAGGAAAAAATTTAAGTCGGAAAAGAAACCCGAAAAGAGTAAACTCGCCCAAAGTCAACGGCGGGTTTATTTTTTTATACGTAAAGGCGGAAAATTGACACACATTTCGCGAAAAACGATATTGACATTCCCGAAGGGCTATGTTATAATACCGATGAAAAAGTTGTTCGCACGGCTTTTTTCGGTAAGGTTTTGATATTTTATAACAAGAGGAGTATTCGATGAAGAGGAAAAAATGGTTGGCGCTGTTGCTTGCGACGGCGGTGACGTCGCTCGTCGTCGCGCCGACGACGTCAGGGCGGTGCTCCGATGCGGAGATTGCCGCGTCGGAATATGTGCCGACGATAACGACTACGTTAAAGGAGAACGAAACGGTGGATTTATTACAGGGGAACTTTTTGGAATTTTCCGCAAATTATAGAAAATTATTATCGAAACAATATTTACCCGAGGGATACGGCCCCGGGAACGTCGCGCGCGAGGACGACTATGCGCCGAAATCGGCGACGCTCGGCTGGGAGAGTAAGGAAGCCGCTCGGTATTATACCGTGAAATTGTCGCGGAACGCCGACTTGTCCGATTCGACGAGCTATATGACGCTCGGCAATACGCTCGACGTGGAAGACTTGTTTATGGGCACGAAGTATTATTATCAGGTGATCGCGCATTTTGAAGATAAGACGGTGAAATCTCGTATTTTCGGTTTTGAAACGTCTTATCTGCCTCGCACGCAGGCGGTGGAGGGCGTTTCCAATACGCGCGATGCGGGCGGTTGTTACACCGAAGACGGCAAGCACCGCGTACGGCAGGGGCTTTTTTATCGCGGCGGTAAGCTCGACGATATGACGGCGTCGGCGAAGGACAAATTGCTTTACGTATACGGCATCAAGACGGATTTGGATTTGCGAGGCGAACGTTCCGCATCGCCTTTGGGTAGCGGCGTGAAGTTCGTTAACGTGAGCGGACCGTATTACACGGGCGGCACGGGAATCGATTCCGTACAAAGCAGCAGTTCGGCGCATTGGACGGGTACGTATCGCGATGCGTTGCTGAAAGAAATACGGACGTTTGCGGCGCCCGAAAACTATCCGATTTATTTTCATTGCTCGCTCGGTCGCGACAGAACGGGGACGTTGGCGTTTTTGATTAACGCATTGCTCGGTGTGGGGGAAAAGGATTTATATAGAGATTACGAATCGTCCTTCTTCTCGACGATGGGGTGTTTGGACGGCACTTCACCCGAGTATTTGGTGGATAAAGTTTTTACCGATTTGTATTACTATATCAAGGACTACAAATCTTTGCCGAGTACATATACGCTTGCACAAAAAACAGAGCGGTTTATGCTCGATATCGGCATTACGCAAGAAGAAATCGACAGTATTCGTTCTATACTCTTGGAGACCAGCTATAAAAAGTCAAGCGAAAAACGGTGGTAAAAAGAAAAAATTTTTG
>CAZEVL010000101.1:0-1689 GCA_964515795.1 uncultured Clostridia bacterium
GTTTATTTCTGTTGCACTATCCTGGAAGTCGCCTTCACCTGACGTTATCAGGCACTCTGTCCTGCGCTGCTCGGACTTTCCTCATGGTCTGAAACGACCCCGCGACCGTATAATAAACTCAAACAATAACATTATATCATATTTTTTCAAAAAACACACGCGTTTTCTTGCTTTTTCTTAAAAAAAATAGTAAAATAAATATATAGATTATAATGGGTTAATGTGGCGAATTTTTTCGTCGAAGGAGTTATTATGAAAAAAACTAAAATAATCTGCACCCTGGGCCCTGCAAGCGAAAACAAAGAAACGTTTGCAAAAATGGCAGATGCGGGAATGGACGTCGTTCGCTTAAATTTCTCGCACGGGACGCACGGAGAACACGCCAAAAAAATAGCAATGGTAAAAGAGGTTCGCGAAGAAAAGAAACTCCCCCTGCCGATCATGTTAGATACAAAAGGTCCGGAATTTCGTATCGGCACGTTCGAAAACGGAAAAATCGAATTGCACGAAGGCGATAAGTTTACTTTCACGACCGAACAAATCGAAGGCACGCAGTCATGTGTCAGCGTTTCCTACCAAAAGATTTGCGAAGATCTCGTCCCCAACGACAAAATTTTGCTCAACAACGGTTTATCCGTTTTTCGCGTAACGGAAGTCAAAGCTCCCGACGTACATTGCGTCGTGGAGATCGGAGGCGTCATTTCCAATAGAAAATCAATGTTTTTCCCGGACAAAGAATTGCACCTCGATTTCCTTTCCGAACAAGACAAATCGGACATGTTGTTCGGTATCGAACACGGCGTGGACTTCATTGCGCTTTCCTTCGTTTCCAGAGCGCAAGACATCATCGACGCAAAGAAGTTCTTGGCGGAAAACGGCGGTAGCCATATCGACGTTATTGCAAAAATAGAAAATCGAGCCGGCGTAAACAATCTCTTAGATATCATGAAAGTCTGTGACGGAGTTATGGTTGCCAGAGGCGACTTGGGCGTCGAAATTCCCTACGTTCAATTACCCAACACGCAAAAATACATCATCAATCAATGCCGTATCCACGGCAAGCGAGTTATTACCGCCACGGAAATGCTGGAATCCATGATTCACAACACCCGTCCGACGCGGGCGGAAATTTCCGACGTGGCCAATGCCGTTTACGACGGCACTTCCGCCGTTATGCTTTCGGGTGAAACCGCCGCAGGCGATTACCCCATACAATCGGTCGCCGCAATGGCAAATATCGTCGAACACGCCGAAACGCATACGGAATATCTCCAAACCATCGAAGATTTCGAAATCGAAACCACTTCGGAGGCTTTATCGCACTCCGCAGCGACCCTCGCCAAAGATTTGCATGCAAACGCCATCGTCGTTTGCACCAGAACAGGCGGCACGGCAAGAAAAGTTTCCCGTTTCCGTCCGAATATCCCTATCATCGGAATCACAACGGATATCCACGCCTATCGAAAACTCACTTTAAGCTGGGGCGTTCTTCCCGCTATTACCGATGAATATCATTCCATCGATATTCTTTTCTATTTCGCAAAAGAAATCGCAAAACAAAGCGGTCTTGTCCGAAAAGGCGATACCATCGTCATTACCGGCGGAACGCCCAACGGCAAGAGCGGCAATTCCAACCTCATCAACGTAGAAAAAATTTAATCGACTGTTTCGACGGTCGTTACGATTTAT
>CAZEVL010000102.1:0-1560 GCA_964515795.1 uncultured Clostridia bacterium
TTCTTTCGACCTCTTGTTCAGCGGATTGGAAATTACGTCGGGCGGTCAGCGTGTGCACGACTACAATCAACAGGTAGAGAAGATGAAGAAGCTCGGTATGAATCCCGAGGAATTCGAAACCTATTTAATGCTTCATAAATACGGTGCGCCCCCTCACGGCGGTTTAGGCTTAGGTTTGGAACGTTTGACCATGCACCTTCTCGGTGCGAAGAACGTACGAGAAGCTACTATGTTTCCTCGTGACATCAACCGCGTTTCCCCGTAAAAAATCGTATATACGTCGCATTTTTGCGTTGCCCTGTGCGCGCCCTTGCTCGCGTACGTCTATGTACGCTCCCGTCGGTCGTACTCGTGCGCCTGAAACTGCTCGTAACTCCGATTTTTTATGTAAATGAGGATGTCACATTTCTGCGTTGCCCTGCGCATGCATGTGCTCGCGCACGTCTGTTATGGTCTATAATAAAAGGGAAAAAATATGTGGGACGGTAAAAAGAAAGCGATTACGTTTAGTTTCGACGACGGCGTTACGCAAGATATTCGATTGATTGAAATTTTGAATAAGTACGGCTTGAAGGGGACGTTTAATCTCAATTCCGCGTTGCTCGGTTTGGGCGGTCGTTTGAACAGAAACGGTTTGGACGTCAATCATACGAAAGTGAACGCCGACGAAGTTTGTTCGATATATGCCGAACACGAGGTCGCCGTACATACGTTGACGCATCCGAATCTGACGGATCAAAACGAAGCTACGATTATTCACCAAGTGGAGCGCGACAGGGAATTGCTTTCCGAGCTTTGCGGTTACGAAGTGGTGGGCATGGCGTATCCCTGCGGCGGCGTGAATAACGACGATCGCGTGGCGGACGTGCTTCGTAAAAGCACGGGCGTGCGATATGCTCGGACGATTACCTCCACGCACTTGTTCGGGAAACAGGAAAATTTGTTGCGATTTAACCCGAGCGTATATTATATAGAGGAAGCCCTCGATAAAGTCGTGGACGAGTTCCTTTCTTTGGATTCCGCAGAGGAACGGCTTCTTTATATTTGGGGGCATAGCTACGAAATGGACGCCGGGTATATAACTTGGGAGAAGTTTGAAAGCGTGTGTGAAAGACTTTCTCGAAGAGCGGATATTTTTTACGGTACGAACAAAGAGGTTTTGCTGTAAAGAAAAAACGTTTCGATTTTGCTTTACAAAATCGAAAAAATAGGATATAATAAACATAACAGAATAAGAAAATGCGTTTGAGCAAGGACAACGTTTTTACGAAAAGCGACCGCACAGAGAAATTCCGTTTGGCTGAGAGGAAGAAGGCGCGCGTGAAAAATATCCCCTTGCGAGCAGATTCGACCAAAGTTCCCTACAATATATATAATATATAGGGACGAGTAATCGAATACGGAGTTGCGAACCGTCATTCGTCGCAACAAATGATAGTTTGTTTTGGTGGTTAAAACAGCCGTAGTGTTTTTCCAAGACGCTACGGCTGTATTTTTTTGGAAAAGGTTTCGCAAGAAATGTTTGAAAAGACTGAAAACGGACAAGAAGCAACGCCGGTG
>CAZEVL010000103.1:0-1548 GCA_964515795.1 uncultured Clostridia bacterium
AAGTCGAAAAGTTTACCCATGTCCTCGCTGGTGGCGTATTTGAAGGTCGTGCTCTGCACGATGGGGATTTGTCGAGGCTCGCCGTTACCGGGCGTATAGCCGCCTTGGACGCAAGTCGTTTCGATGCGAACGTTTTTTTTCATATATCCTCCTACGCGTTGCGTTTTCGCGCATACGCATTTGTAAAAATATTCAAAGGGAAAATTCTTTTTTAGTATAGCACGCACGACGTTTTTCGTCAAGCGTTTCCGAGGCTCGCGTATAAAAAATACAATAAAACCGTCCGACGGGAGAGGCGAAGAAGAAAAATATAAAGAGCCGTCGTCGCACCCCTGCCCCTTATAAAGAGCGGGCAATAACGCTGAAATACGGATCGGGAAGCTTTTATAGTGCGTGAAAAAAGTGAAAATGCGCGGAAAATTCGCAAAAAAACTTCAAATATGTACGTAGTTATGTTGACAAGGAAAGAAAAAAAGTATTATAATAGAATATATACTGGAAAACAGTGGCTTTCCAGAGAAATTTAATTTTCGGAGGACTAAAAAAACAGTCATGGACCCCCTATCCCTATCACTTTTGATAGTAGTTTTGATTTTGCTGTCCGCATTCTTTTCGAGTACGGAAACGGCATTTTCTTGCGTAAACAAGATTAAGCTGAAAAGCTTGGTTTCGAGCGGTAAAAAGAACGCGAAAGCCGTTTATGATTTTGCCGACGAAAAGTACGATAAATTGGTGACGGCGATTCTTGTCGGCAACAATATCGTGAACTTGACGGCGACCGTGCTTGCGGCGACTTTGTTCGAAACGCTTTTGAACGGTGCGGCATATTCCGACGCGGTTTCAACCGCGGTGATGACCGTTGCCGTATTGCTTTTCGGCGAAATTACGCCTAAATATTTGGCAAGCGTGTATCCGGAAAAATTCTGCTTTTTCGTGTACCCTTTGATGCAGTTTTTCTATTGGGTGCTGATGCCGCTTTGTAAAATTTTCGACGGCTTCAAGTGGTGTTTGACAAAGACGTTCAAACTCAAAAAAGACGAAACGGTTACCGACGAGGAGCTTATGTCGCTCGTGGACGAAGCCGAGGAAAGCGGAACGCTCAAAGAGGACGAATCGGAGCTTTTGCGCTCTGCATTGGGCTTTGACGATTTGAAAGTGGAAGACATACTCGTACCGCGCGTGGACGTATATGCGGTGAGCGAGGATTCGACGATGGAAGAGGTGAGCGAGGTGTTCGAGAAATGCGGATATTCCCGTTTGCCCGTGTATAGAGACACTATCGACAACGTCATCGGGCTTATTCACCAACGCGACTTTTTCGTCGGGTATTTGAAAGGCGAAAAACAGATCGGACATTTGGTGCAGGATATCGTGTTTACGTCCGAATACACCCGTATTTCCACTTTATTGAAACAGCTCCAAAAACAGAAAGTGCATATGGCGGCGGTTTCCGACGAATACGGCGGATTGGTAGGTATCGTAACGCTCGAAGACATTTTGGAAGAACTCGTCGGGGAGATTTGGGACGAACACGACGAAGAAGAAGTG